>NZ_FQXR01000002.1:0-300000 GCF_900130025.1 Sporanaerobacter acetigenes DSM 13106
TGAAGTTTTTTATTTTGTCTGTGTTTCTTAAATTTAAATTTTCTTTTAGTTTTCCTATTACTTTTATTCTTTTATTTTCTTTATTTATTCCTAAGGATATTTGTAAATTTTTATTCCCTATTAGTTTAAAACCTTTGTTTGGTTCATCATAATATAGTGAAAACCAATGTTTTTTCCATGATTTGAATTTAGGATATCCTGTTTCATTGTTGAAAAATTTTTTGTATGTTTCTTTTAGTCTTATTGCTGTGTTTTTGAGTGGTGATGAATGTACTGAATTCAAAAAAACAAACTCTTGTTTTAGTATTGGAACTTGATTTCTTAAGTTCCTTCCTGCCAAGAGTTTTTTGTCATTATTATTTTCTCTATAATCTTTTATTGTCATTTCCAAAAGATAATTGTATAGCCAATTACATATTTTAGATTGTCCATCTAGAATTAACTCATCTTCTTTTGTAAAGATAACTTCTATTTTTCTATTGAATATCATTACATTCATACACCGCCTTCGGCTATTTGAATAGTTCATCTTCCCATCTTCTTAGAGTTGATTTTGAAACTCCTAAATATTCACTTGCTTCTTTTATAGTAAGTTTTATAATAATCACCTCTTACTTATAAAGTATAGTATAAACTTATTTAATATGCAAAGTTTTTAAGTAACTTTAATTAGTTTTAGGTATACTGTTTTATTGCCCCAAACTTTTAGCTATTCTAATTGATGGAATATTATTCTTATCCACTAAATATATAGGTAATATATCATTATCAAAACACCACTTGATTGCTTCTAATGTAACTGATTTTCCATAGCCTCTTCCAGCATATTCTTTGGATGTTCAAACAAAAATATTTCCACAATTAAAATCAATGTCTGATATTACTGCATATGATACTATCTTTTTACTATCTACAATATTATACTAACACCACATTATTTGCTGGCAGAATAGATGAAGTCAAAAGCAGCAAAGAAATAGCTATTAGAGAAAGAGCAAAAAATTTGAGATAAAAATAAATAAGTCAAGGAAATATTCCTTGACTTATTTAGATAAAAGCAAAATTACCACAATGATTATAAATGGAAGTATCATAAAAAACATTCCCAATGGTCTTCCTACATTGACAGTCCAACCTACCCCAAATCTCTTTTCAATAAATATAGCTGGATCATCTGGATTGTAATATATCGAATTTCCAAGTTTCCAAAATACATCATCATCTCTATTCTTTTCTTCATACTCACCTTCACCATCAAGCTTAAGTCTACTGCCACCTTGCCCCACTTTTATGGAGATGACAATACTATATACTATTATAATTCCTGTAAATATAAAGAATAGACTTACAATAGTATTCACACTTCCACCTATTATCCCAAAAGAGTACAAACTAGCCAGTGTAAAAAGAAAATTCATACCTATACCCATAACTAACATATATATGGACCAAGTTCTTCTAAATATAATATTTCTCTTCACTGATTCTTCTGGATTTTTAGAACTTATTTCTTGTTTTGACCAACCTATGGTTTTATACATAAAAAAGTACAAAATTCCCATTCCGAATTGAAGTAAAGGCATGAACCATATAAAAGAAGTTTTATCCATATATCCATTTATATTGCCTTGGATATCCCAGTGGCTAGGAATTTTTTCAGGCAAAGTAGGAGCTAAACTTAGTCCAACCGCTAAATTCAATAGAGCTATAACTATTGGAATCAAAAACCACCAAGGCGATATATTGCCTGCTTTAACTTTTTCCTTGCTAAATTTCATATCTACTACTACTTCTTCTTTTAGTTTTTCCCAATTTTCTTCCTGTTTCAATTTCTTCACTTTACGATTTGCACGTAAATAAACTAAAAATAGTACTGCTATATAAATAAAAATAGGCAAAGAAGAAACAACAACTATATTGTCATAAAAATATGCCCAAAGAGAAAGCAACATTATTGATGGAATACTTGCTATTATGTTTTCAAATACATACTCCTTATATATTTTCTTGAGTTCTGTATTTTCTAATTCTTTTTCTGGTATCCTAATTCCAAAATATATGTTTTTTCTAGTCATTTTAGGTGTAAGTATTTGCAAAACCAACAAAATAATATAAAAAGACAAGTTCATAATTAGAATATAAATCCTATCTTCCATTTTCTCTCTCCCTCCTGCTTTCAATATACTCGTCAAAATAAATTTCGCATTGTTTTAAAAATTCATCTTTTCCCATTCCCCTACAATAAGCATCAGCAACAATAAATTTAAGTTCCTTTTCCAAACTATCATAGTATTCTTTAGTTGCTTTAGGAAATGTATCTTTGACCATAGCACCTTTTCTTCTATCTATAACTAGATATCCCTCATCTTTTAAAACATTGTATGCTTTGTTCACAGTATGCAAATTTATGCCAATATCTTCTGCCAACTGTCTAACTGAAGGCAATTCCTCTCCTATATTTAATTCTCCCCTAGCTATACCTTCAATTATTTGTCTCCTCAGTTGCTCGTAAATGGGCATTTCTGATTCAAAGTCAATTTTTAGAATCATATTGTTTCACCCTTTCTATTTGTTATATATATTATATAACAGCAATGATGACATTGCAACTATTTTTTTCATTTTTTTGAAGGATTTTATTAACTATTGTAGAATATACTACTAGTAGGTGATAAAAATGAAAAGTTTAGCTATTGACTTTTTAGAAAATTTTGAAATCAGGACAAATATCAAATTCTCTAATAGAGAGCTACTTACTTCTTACAAAGTAAATAAAGATATAAATGCAAGAAATGAACTTATAACAAACAATATGGGTCTTATATACACAGCAGCTAAAAAAAGAGCAAATTTAAATTCTTCTTTCACTTTTGAAGATTTAGTGCAAGAAGGAGTAATAGGAATGATAAAGGGAATAGAAAAGTTTGACTTAAACAAAAATACCAGCTTCTCCACATACATATATTATTGGATTACTCATCAGATGGATAGAGCTATTATGAACAATGGTAGACTCATAAGACTTCCTGCCCATATATGCGAAAAGGTAAATCAAATTAATCAAATAGAAAATGAAAATCAATCTCTAAACAAAGAAATCAGCCCAAAGTGCATACATCAAGAAGTAAAAATGAACGAAAAACAATACAATGATATAAATTACTATAGAAAAACTTATTATAGTTTTGTTTCCCTAAATACCACTATGAATTTAGATAATGAAGATTCTTATGCTGAACTTCAAGACTTTATTCCTTCAGATGAACCTTCTATTGAAGAAATAACTGTAGAAGAAGACTTAAAAGAAAATTTAAATAAGGTGTTAAATACCCTATCTCCTAGAGAAAAAGAAATATTAGAGCTTAGATTTGGTTTCAATGACAATGAGCCAAAAACTCTAGAAGAAATAGGAGAAAAATATCATCTCACAAGAGAAAGAATACGACAAATTGAATCCAAAGCAATAAATAAAATAAAATGCTCAAGCAACAAAAATATCCTTCAAGAATATTTAAGCTGCCCTTAACTAAGGCAGCTTATTTTCATATTCATAGTTTAATGCAAATTTTACTCTTTCTTCACAAGATGGATGGCTATAATACCATATTTTATATATATTACTTGGTCTAGGAAGTGCTAGACTTCCTTCATGAAGCTTTATAAGCGATGAAGCAGTAGCTTCTTTGTTCCTTGCCAATTCCAATTCAAACTTATCTGCCTGCCATTCCAATTGCCTAGAATAAGTACTCACAAAAGGTGAAGCAAAAAACATATAAAAGTTCAACACAAATATTAAAAGAGGAAGACATGCAATATCGTAGAGATACCTGAAACCAAAATCCCCATTGGAACCCCTTAGCATCCAAAGAGCAGTCTTATCTACTAAAAATAGCAACAATATAGTAGAAATCCCCCCTAAAATTATGCTTTTCCAAATATGTCCCTTTACATAATGACCTATTTCATGAGCTGTTATAGCTACTACTTCTTCTCTTTCCAGATTCTCTATGGTAGTATCCCAAAGTACAATTCTTTTAGACTTTAAAACTCCTGTCATATAGGCGTTCATCTCTTTTGTATCTGTACTTTTATCTACTTGATAAATTTTTGCATTTCCCACTTTAGCCTTCTCAAGTAAACCTTCTATATCTCTTTCAAGTTCCTTATCTTCCAATGCAGTGTATTTGTTAAATAATGGATCTATATACATAGGGCTTATGAAACTTGAAAAAAAATATACAGGAATTGATATGAGTCCTAAATACAGCCACCATCTATTTGGGCTCTTGTATATAAGATAAAATGGAAACCATATAAAAAGTAAGGATAAAACTAAATTTAGACCAAATCCTTTAAATACAACTTCAGCCCATCTTCCAATAGATTGATTTGAAAGGCCAAATCTATGCTTAACTACAAACCCGCTATAATAACCAATAGGAAGAGTCAATACGAAATCTATGAGAATATATAAAACTAAATATATGAGTATTATGTAGAATCTATTGTTAGCCCTATGTTCAGCAAATATTTTGATTTTACTTGACAATCCAGTAGTTAAGATTAAAAATGGAATCAAAAAACTTACAATTAAATTTACTGCCCAAATTTTCAAATTGGTTTTTCTGTAAGCATAGGCTTCCTTTGAAATATCGGGATATTCCAATTTTAACTTTCCCATATTCTTGTTTTCATTGACAAAAACTAGTGTTATGAAAAGTATTAGAAATAAAAAAAAGAAAACAAAAAATAATACTATTTTTTTATCCAATTTATCACTCCCTCTCTTATATATTATAAGTAACAATAAGGTCTCCTATTACATATTTTATATTAGAAACATAAGGAGGTGTATCTTCTATGATACAAAACAATATTGAAGCATCTGGATGTACTCCAGATCAACAATCAAGTCTACTATTTTTCTTTCTACTATTAGTAATCTTGTTCCAAGGACCATTGGATTGGTTATTTGGAAGTGACGATAGCTTATTGTTTTTCTTCTTGCTATTAGTTATTCTATTTTGTAACCCTTGTAGTTTTTGGTAATTTTCTAAATAGCCCTTGTGAAAAACAAATTTCACAAGGGCTTCTCATCATAAACCAAGATTATAGATCAATTTTGTTTTCTATCAAATATCCAGTACTCAAGAAAGCAGCTACTCCTATGACAATGGTATAAACCAAAGAACCAATATTCATAAAAGTTCTACCTCCAGCTGAAACTATCATACTTGCATTGTTAATACTCATAAAGTTCATGCTTCCAAGCATACTCATTTG
The DNA here is from genome assembly GCF_900130025.1 of Sporanaerobacter acetigenes DSM 13106. NCBI lineage: Bacteria > Bacillati > Bacillota > Tissierellia > Tissierellales > Sporanaerobacteraceae > Sporanaerobacter > Sporanaerobacter acetigenes. The sequence goes on from NZ_FQXR01000002.1 coordinate 5,284, forward strand.
ATCTATAGCTCTTTGAGTAACCACCTTGAAACTGTTTAAATCTAAATAGTATGGAACTGCTTGGGTTATTTTTAAAGTAGTATATCCTATTAGACCATTTAAAATTAAAAATATTACAAACCACATTCCACCGATTTTTTTATTTCTAAAAGTAACTCTACCTAGTGCCATGGAAAAATAAATAAGTATCAAAGTCACTACTCCACTAATAAACATAGTCATTCCAACAGCTACAGTTTCCGTATTAAATACAGAAACTATTTCCCTAAAGCTTATATCAAATTCTATAAATCTTGAAAGCATAAATCCATTATATAATAGTATTACAACTCCTAATATAATGAACCACATAAGTGCCACCAATAATTTTGAACCTAATATCTGATTTCCTGTAAGAGGCAATGTAAAAGTTAAATATCCTCTGTCTTCATATAGTTCTTTTCTAAAAGAATCTACTATATATAAAAATGCTGCAAACAATGCTACAAACATGATGAGATAAGCCACACCACCTATAACTCCCATATTGGCCTGCTTAAATTGATAAGAATAGAATACTGTAGTAAGTATCAAAACTATTGCCAAAACTCCCAAAATAAATTTATAACTTCCTTTTATCTCATATTTCATATATCTGCCCATAATTATCCCTCCTATTCTCCAAATACTTCTTTATAGATTTCATCAATAGATTTGCCTTTTTCTTCTCTTAAAGCTTCCGCATTTCCCTTAAGCGCTATTTCTCCTTCCCTCAAAAACACTACATCATCAAATAAATTTTCCATATCTCTAACTAAATGAGTAGTTATAAGCATTGAACTACCTTCGTTGTAATTGTTTATTATAGCGTCTAATATTTTATCTCTAGCTACAGGATCTACTCCTGCAATTGGCTCATCTAATATATATAGTTTAGCTCTTCTAGACAATACTAAAGTTAAATTTAATTTTTCATTCATACCCTTTGATAGAGAGTTTATCTTCATATTTTTTTCAAGCTTCATAAAATGGAGAAGCTCTTCTCCCCTTTTTTCATCAAAGTCAGAGTAAAAATCCTTGTAAAATTCAAATGCATCTTCTATCGCCATCCAATTGTATAAAAAGTTTCTATCTGGCAGATAAGATACTATAGATTTTGTATATACTCCTACATTGTGCCCATCTATAAGTACTTCTCCTTTAGACTGCCTTAAAAGTCCAGTGAGTATTTTTATAAGTGTAGTCTTTCCACTTCCATTAGGTCCAAGTATTCCTACTACTTTTCCACTTTCAATATCTAAACTTAAATTGTTTAGTGCTTTTTTATTCAAATAATTCTTTGACAAACCCTTGATTTCAACTAAGTTGCCCATTTCTATTCCTCCTTTTCTTTGTTGTCCAATATTATTTCAACTATCTCTTTATATTCAAAACCCAGTTCCTTCATTTCGGAAATAAAGTTGTTGACAATATCTACTGCCATATCGTTTTTCAAACTTTTAATTATTTGGGCATCTTCTATGACAAAAGTCCCCATTCCTCTTTGAGTAAACACTAAATTTTCTCTTTCAAGTTCCTGATAAGTCCTCTGGACTGTATTTGGATTTACCTTTAATTCTGATGAAAGTTCTCTAACTGATGGCAATTTACCACCTCCGTTTATTTCCCCTGAAACTATTTTCTTTTTTATATAGTTCATTATCTGTATATAGATAGGTAGCTTATCATCAAATTCCATTTTTTCACCTCCATAAACATTACTGTATGTTAGTGCACTAACAATATAGTACACTAACATACACCTACTGTCAATAGGAAAATAAAAAAATGTAAGGGATTTTTTACCCTTACATTTCATCTATCTTGGATAATATCCATACCTCCAAGAATTATATGAGCTAATCCATAGCCAATCAAACCAGTAGCTACCATTGGCAATATTTCTTCTTTATCCATTCCATTCTTCTTCACATCTGGAACTCTCATTGCTATTCCACCTGCTGTAACTATTGTTCCAAGTATCATTGGAATTGTTCCTTGTCTCATAAAATCACCCTTTGTGAATTTATTTAAATCTTTATTTATTATATTTCAATATAGTTTATATATACCTGTTGCACTATCGTCACATTTATGAATTTAAGCTAATTTTTTCTTTAAAATAATATTAACACAATAGTATTTTAAGCATATTTTATAGTGAGAATAATTTCTTATTTCCTTATTGGGAGGTGTAAACAATGGCTGATAAACAATGTGGTCTATTTGGTGGAAGTTCTGATGATTCTCTACTATTTTTCTTCTTGCTTTTAGTTGTATTGTTCTGTGGTTCAGGATTTGGATGTGGCCGCTAAACGGCTAAAATAAATTAAGGAACCAGGTTTCGGTCCTGGTTCCTATTTTATTTTTTGTTTTTCTGCTCTTGGATCAGATACCACTTCATAGCCACCCATAGCGGCAAATGAAATCAATATAGCATTGATTAAAGTAAGTATCACTCCCTGAACTCCACTACCTGATTTTGCAAATACAAAAGTCAAGATAAGAGATATTATAAAAGTATAAAATCTTACAGCACCATCTCCAAAGCCTTTTTTTATAAAGCTTTTGGTAAACTGTACTATAATGCTGGTAGCAACCACCAGACCTGTAAAAGTGCCCAAAACATCTGGAGTCATAAAATTGTCATACATATCTTCACCACCATATTTTCATTATATATAAATAATATTTTGGCAAAGACCTCAATATGACAACAATTATATAAGATATTGACAAATTAATAGTTTGGGAGTAAAATAGAGATTAATATTTGTTAACTTAATACTGTAAAGTGATGAGGGAGATAAAAATACTAGTCTTCTAACTACAGAGAGCTGATATTTGGTGGAAATCAGTGTTAGAAATGTATATAATGATCACTCCTTAGCTTCCGATTTGAAATATTTTAAGTAAATGACGACGGTTTCCACCGATAAATGGATAGAGTTCAAGTAATTTTAAATTTATATTTACTTCGACTTGATTAAAGGCGATTATTTTAATCGTAAAATAGGGTGGTACCGCGAAAAGCTTTCGTCCCTATGAATATTTATAAATATTCATAGGGACGAAAGCTTTTTTTATATTTACTATTTTAGAGGAAGTAAAAAATAACTTTACAATAATTATGAAAGGAGATTTAAATTATGAAAAGAGACAGTTTTAGTTCAAAATTCGGAGTAATAGCAGCAGCAGCTGGCTCTGCTATAGGATTGGGAAATATATGGAGATTCCCATATATTGTTGGTAAAAATGGAGGAGCCGCATTTTTATTTGTTTATTTGATTTGTATAATTCTAATAGGTACTGTCATAATGATTTCAGAATTATCTTTAGGTAGAAAATCTCAGTCAAATCCATTTGGAGCATTTAAGATGCTCAAATCATCAAGCAATTGGAAATATGCTGGATTTCTAGCCATAGCTACCTCATTTATAATACTATCTTTTTACACAATCATAGCAGGATGGGTATTTTCTTATTTCTGTAGTTCCATAACTGGAAAGTTAGCAACTATAGCACCAGAAAATTTGGCCCCATACTTTCAAAACATTGCAAGTAATACTCCTGTTGTGCTTCTTTTTAATCTATTAATTATAGGTATTACAGCTTTCATAGTAATATCAGGTGTACAAGATGGAATAGAAAAATACAGCAAAATATTAATGCCAATACTGTTTTTTACCTTAGTGATACTAATTATTAGATCTGTAACTCTTGATGGTTCAATAGAAGGATTGGAATTTTTATTTAAGCCCGATTTCTCTCAACTTACTACAAAATCTGTACTAGAAGCTTTGGGACATTCTTTTTATTCTTTGAGTTTAGGAATGGGTATAATTATTACTTATGGAAGTTATACAAAAAATGAAGAAAACTTAGTTTCTCTATCATTGAAAGTCATAGCAGCAGATACAATTATTGCACTTATGTCTGGAATAGTTATTTTTCCAGCAGTATTTGCTTACGGTTTTGAACCAGAAATCGGTCCTCCACTTATATTCATCACCTTACCTGCTGTATTTCAAGAAATGCCCTTTGGTACAATTTTTGAGACTTTATTTTTCTTGTTGGTAGGTATTGCAGCTATAACTTCTACTATTTCACTTTTAGAAGTATCTGTGTCTTTCTTGACAGAAGAATTTAATTTAAGTAGAAAAAAAGCTACCTTATTGTTATCTATAGGACTATTTCTTCTATCAATTCCTAGCACATTGTCTTTTGGAGCATGGAGTGAGTTGAAAGTATTTAGTTTGACTTTATTTGACTTATTCGACTACGTAGCATCTTACATATTTTTGCCAGTAGGTGGCATACTCACCTGTATTTTTGTTGGATGGGTATGGGGTACAAAAAATGCCTTCAAGGAAATTTCAAGTAATGGAATGTATTCTTTCAAAGGCTATAATATATATAATATTATAATTAAGTATCTAGCACCTATAGCAATTTTTATTATTTTACTATATTCAACTAATATAATTAAACTTTAAATTGACGTATGACATGGGACGGTTCTTTGTAAAATCTATTCATTGTTATCGCAAACTTCTTCCAATTTTTCATACTGAATATTTTGCTCAATACCCCATTTTTTAAGTACTTCTTCCGTCCCAATCCATACTTTTGTTTTTATAGGTATATATTCATATAATTCTTCTACATCTTGATTTATCATTCTAATACATCCATGAGATATATATTCTCCAATGGAAAAAGGAGATGAATTTCCATGTATGCCATAGCCCTTGTGTTTCTCAGTGGAAAGACCTAACCATCGCTTTCCTAGAGGGTTGTTAGGTGCTCCACCTTTTATAGGCTTATACTTGCCACCCATTCCTCCCCAGTAAGGATTTTGGGTTTTATTAACTATAGTGAATTTATAATCTGGAGTTGGAGTTTTGGATTTTCCCAATGCCACTGGGTATTTTTTATATACTTCTCCCTTGTTATATACCGTCAATATCTTTTTAGTTTTATTTATGACAATGAACCATTCAGCTTTCTCCATCTCTTTTGGAATTGTATCTATAACCTTTTTTTCTGTTTCTTCCAATGCCTTTTTGGTATCATCTCCAATAATTGGATTTACAATTATATTATTTTCTGCTTGAAATCTCAATAATGCATATCTCTCATCCAGCTGTTTGGCATTAAATTCTTTTCCAATATAGTTCTTTAATATATCTTCATTTTCTAAAGTTTCTCCATAACAAACATTACAGGACAACAAAAAAATAATTATGATTGCTCCCGTTCTCTTTAGAATATTATTTAACATAGCAACAATTCCCCCTTTATACATTCTATTCACTTTCCCTAAAAAAGACTCCTATTGAATAATTAAAACACAAAAAATGCTTCCATTGGAAGCATTTAAAATCAAAAATTAAATTTGGCGCGCCCTGAGGGACTCGAACCCCCGACCAACTGATTCGAAGTCAGCGACTCTATCCAAACGTGTATATATCAACGTTTCTCAAGGTTTTTTGGTCTATAGATACAGTGATTATCAATCATTTTCAGTATCTATATTATACCCATATTACACAAAATAAGTCAACTTATATTTACCTTCCACACATTAATATTTCTTTTTCAATTGCAATTTCACCTGTTTCAACATCAGTTGCAATTAATTTTATATTTTTCTTTCCTACAAAATCATTTGCTATTATACTTGCAGAATTATCTGTTGTTTCTGTGATATTTGCAATAGTTGTATCAGTTACTTCGAAGGTAAACTTACCACTTGTTTCTACTCCATCTACAAATTTATGTACAGTATATATTGCAGGTGGGTCATCTAACCATATTTCATTATCAGGAACATCTGCATATGGCATTTTCGCTGTTATTGTGTATGTTATTGGTGAAACTGGTTCTTCTTCTTTTACAGTTAATAATATTGTTTCAATTGTATCTCTTTGTATATCAATTTCTCCTGAAATAATTTCATATCCTTCTTTTTCTATTGTATAAGTATATATTCCTTTTGGAATTTGATAAGATTGATTTGCTATTATATACATTTCATTTTCATCTTTATCTGTTAGTTTTATAATTACATCTGCAATATTTTCTTCTGTTTCTATATCCTTACAAATAAATGTAACCATTGCATCTGTATAACTTTCTTCTGAAGTGTCGAATGGCATTATAGGAATAATGTTTCCTTGCAATCGGTCTTTTTTCAATCCTCCATCCTCTGTCCATCTATCTGCAATTTCATTAATTTTATCGTCAAGATGTGAATTTAATACCCACCATAAACTAATTTCCATGATATTTTCTTTTGTTTCATTCTTTCCCCAAATTTCATATTTATTGTTAAATTTTAATATATTAGTACCTACTGTTATTTTCCTTGAAACCTGTGTAATTGGTAATAGTGCTTTATAATAATCTCCCCTTGTAACCCAAATTTTACTCTCTCTTATTGCCATTTCTGCACTTGTAAAAATTACTGGAAATGCATATAATTTCTCATCAATTATAATTTTTAATATATTATCGCACTTCCTTATTGTTGCCTTATTATATATATTATATCTTTTATCATTTGTCGCTGTAATTATCATCCACCACTTGTCCATATAAAATACATACATACCTTGCCGAATAGGAAATTTTGTTATTATTTCTTTATCATCATCATTATTGTCTACATTTTGCATTAACACTCTTGCAGGTTCATTATTTATTTTAATATCTTTACCAACTTGTTTAATTAAAAAATCCATATCATTGTCTAAATTTATATTAAATATACTCATATAATCATCCTTTCTAATTGATTTATAAAATAGGGGTATGAATAGGTCAAAGAAGAAATAAAAAGCCCTCTAATCGCCTCCTGTGGAAATACCCCTTTTTTGTCATTTTTCCACCCTCTACAAATGGCATGGTTGACACGTTTATTTAAATTGAAAAAAGGGCATATTTTAATAAAAATACACCCTCGACCCCTATATTTTATATGTAATATGTATTATTTAAAAACCCAAACAAATGTTGCATCATTTTCTGATACCATTTCATCTGTAACCATATTTGCAATTTTCTTCCTTAAATCGTCTATCCTGTTTTGTATATTAGTTGCAAAATGTGTAATTGAAATATCATCTGTTTTGTAATTTTTCATTGATTGGGGATTATTTGCAATTGATTCTAAAACATTTAGTGCTGTTTGATATATTGCCTTTTTATTTGTGTTAGATTTTGGATTATATTCAGTTATATCTGTAAGGTCATTCTCCATCAGGTAAACTATTAATTTTTCATCCTCAATGTTAAAACCTTCTATTTCCATTTTTAATCTTTCTAAATTATTCATATTATCATTTCCTTTCTTTTAATTTATTTTCAATCTTCCGAATGATTTTCGGAAGAGATTTTAACGGAATCCTCAAGTTGAGGAAACCGAACTACTACGGTTCTAGTTTTGAATAGACAAATTCTGTCTAAACAAGTTTTCGACAATTCTGTCCATAACGCTAATTAGTGATACCTCTACAGTTACACATATAAAAAAGGACTGGGAAAATTATATCCTAATCCTTTTAGACCTTCCTGTATAGAAGGTATGAACTTATTTAATTAACTGAATACATCATCACTATCTTCATCTTCAGGTGTTTTTTCTATTCCTTTTAATACTCCAATTTGATACTTTTACTATATTATACCATAGTTGGAATATGTAGTGTGGACAATGTGATATTTTTCAAGTCAGGTCAGAGCGACACGAGTTGAATAATAAGGTTATCTGAATATATTATTTCATAATTGGAATTGATATTTTTTTGAATGTGTGTAATAAGGTTTGCTATAATAATATTTTATGGACAATGGGGTAATGACTATATACCCCTGTACAGTATATTATATATAAATGTCATTATATCCCATATATATTATCAGAATATTCATAATAGTTTTAATGTCACAAAACATAGTTTTTATGACTAATATATATATGATACTGTATATAATCTGTGTTATATATACTATTATATACCCTTTTTACCTAATGTTTACCATTTACATAGATATCCTTCACTATACTAAAGTACATTGTTATATACTTATCAATATAATCCCATATATTACCTTATATGCCCTTGTATTATCCATATATTCCCTTATATATAGATGTATATAATTTACATTTATATTACATTTATTGTATATTTACATATACCCCCATAGAGTATAGATATATTACATATATTTACAGGGAAATAATGGTATATAATTGGTATATTTTACCTTATATATTGCCATATTTTAGGTGGTATTATGTATATTATTTTAATTCCTACTGTTTTACTAGGTTATATAGTAACAGGCGAGTTTTTACAACTCAAATATCTCTAACTGATAATCGTTATCAATTAGCCATCCTACACCTACTCAACTGCCGAATATTCGTCACTAACTAACTAAAAAATATAAATCAATCGTCAACCTAACCAAATCTACAAGTTTACAATACAATATATAATACAAACAAACCAACACTATCACTATACACATATACTATATACTATTGTATATACATTAATATAGGTATAAGGATATATAATTACCCTAATACATATGTAAATAGTTTATACACCCTTATATACCTATTTTATGCCATTCTTTAAAACCATTAATAATGTATTATATATTAATCTTCTACATTAACATTAACCTTATCCTTATTATCCTTATTGCTCAACTTCTCTAGTTCTGCATTAACATCTACTGTATATGGATTAACCTCCACTGCCCTTTCTATACTCATTATACCACTTTCTGTTGCTGTAGATAAATTAGTTATTATCTCACCTTGATTTTGTGGTATGTTCATATTAAAGTTGCAATCTATATATGCATCCTCATCAACTTCATATCCCATTACATTAAGTAACTTCTTCATCTTACCCCATCTTTTCTCAAATCCTTGTTTAAGATATAAACTATTCATAGCCCCTTTTATTTCTGCCAAACTATACATCATACGAATAGAAGTTTCACTTAAATTAGATACGTCTTGTGAATTAAGTGCAATTGATGGAGTCATACTAATATCTAACATACTTTGTTTAAGAGTTTTAAATAATTCTTTGAAGGATTGATAATCCATCTTAGCACCTACAAATTCAAAACTTGCATCCTCTGCTAATTGTAGTGCATACCCTACTGCATTTTCATCAATTCCTCCATCCTTAGTGTTTAACTTTGTTCCCTTAAATAAAGGTATGGGACTTAATCCTAGTTTAAAAAAACTGTCCATATATTTACTGATTAAATCTTCCATCGAATCAAGTATATCTATGTATTCATTCAAACTTGCTTGTCCTATTAATTCATCTTCTTCACTACTTAATACATAAGGTATAGGTAACCCACTTAAATTATTGTATTGTCCTGTGCAATGTAAATCTCCACCTATATCAGAATATTCTTCTACAGTTGTATCTGTATATATAGTATAATAACTTACACCATCCCAAATATAATAATGTATGAAACTTATCATTTCCCCTGTATGGTCATATACTGGATAACTGTCCTCTGCATTAAATATCATACTTTTAATTCTCTTATTAGAATCTATATATACATACTCATAACATTCTCCATACTTAGTCATATTAGATAGAATAGAATAATCTAATTGATTGTATTTACCTTCTCTGTACACTGTTTTATATTCATCCAATGCATCTAAATCATTACTAATTAATGTAACTGGATTTTTAAGTAAGAACGCTGTTTCAAATTGTAATAGAGTTTTTGCATAATTAAGACAAATTTTTCTTGTTGTAAATACCTTACCATTATATACTTCATCAACTCTCTGTTTTATCTTATGTTTACCACCCAAATAATCACGATTATCAAGTATATCCCTTACACGATTAATATGCCAATAATCTTTAACCTCATCAGTAAACCAATACATATCATTATCATATTTATCCATAATATATTCTTGTAATTTACTCATCTGTATTACCTCCTTCTTTTAGTTGTACAAGTTTATTCATTAACTTTGTTGGTAAAGGAATACCACATTTTCCTACATTCTCAAGAATAGATATACCTTCATTTGCTATAAAAAAATAACATACAATAGTTCTAAATATCCAACCTTGTCCAAATAATCTATCTAATAGTACTGCAACAATTAAAACCACCATTATTAATAATTTTCTACATATTCCCCTGAATCCTACTCTGCTATCAACTGTTTTATTTATGTATGCAACAATTACACCTGTCACATAATCTATTGTCATAAAACTGATTAATATTTGTATTGCCAAATCCCATCCCCCAAATAAATATGTAAGAAATGTACCTATACAAGCAAAAATACTATTAAATATTGTTTTATTTTCCATTATCATTACCACCTTTCTTATATAATTAAACGGGTCACTTTAAGTTACCTGTTTAAATTGTTTCGTGGTTAATCCCAGTTACCTCGAACGTGTGGGTTAAAACAACACGTTGTAAGTACCCCACCTTAAAATTAAGGACACCCATAAAACATGCGATAATCGCACCTTAACTGGCTGTCCTCTTACACATAATATCTACCTAATTTAAGTGATTGTATTGCTAAAAATAATGCATCACATAAATCATCCCTATTTCCTTCACCTTTTGTATTACCAAATTTACCATTCACCTCTTGATATATCTTTAATTGTTCAAGTGTTTCTTTATCATTTACAATTACAATTCCAGTTTCTATTGCTTCTTTTGCATCATTGACAAGGATTGTTTTTGATACACTATCTTGATACCATCCATGTTGCCATTTTGCTCTACCAGTAATTTTATCTTTTTTCTTTGTTTTAGATAAATTGATATATTGTTTTTCTTTCCATAAACGTTGTAATATGTCTATTCCATAAGAGTTACGTTCTACCATCAACATTGCATAGTTGTAAAAATATCCTATTTCTGCCACTATATCCGTAAATTTATATGTTGGTATATCATTTCTGTTAAATGTTGCCACTTGTTCCCCATTGCTATCTAATATACATATTGTACTATCATCACCTTTTCCAGTTCCTAGTGCTGTATCTACACCACCAAAATACCATTCTTTAGGTTTAGGCAATTTATAGATATTTAATCCATTTCCTATGTACCTTTGTAAACTTAATGGTAAATCAGGTACATTTTTTAATGGTTCAGGTACATAATTCATACGTTCAGTTATTATATTTGCATCAAATACACCAACATTACTTGAAACAAATGCCTGTTCAGGAAATGCAGGATATTCTTGCAAAAATAATTCCTCTGACATTCCTTGTAATTTCCATTGTCGCCACATGAGTTGTTTTAATGTAACTTTAGTTTTTTTAATTAACATTTGTTCATATTTAGTTAATTCTAAAGGATCGTTATGTAATGGTTCGCCATGATTAGTACTTTTATACCATTCTACTGCCAAATCTACTTCATACCTAAATAAATCTAAATGGGCTTTATCTGTCCATCCATAAAAGAATGGTTTATATCTACTTCTCCCTTTAGAACTATCTTGCCAAATTTTATAATGATTATTTTGTACTCCTCTTGCTGTGGATTCTATAATTATCATACTATTTTTGTTTTTTGCAAGTGACTGTTCTACTGTTGATAGCCCTATAAGTTGTTGCGAATCACTATACAGTGCATACTCGGATAAATGTACCATTTGTAATGTCATTCCTGCTCCTAATCCATCTGAAGGACATTGAACTATAATTCTACTACCATTACTTAATCCTAACTCATCTCTGTTGTTTTTATCTTCATCAAGTCGAATTTTATCAGGAATACTATTTTGCATTGTTTTTAACCTATTGAATAATTCCCTTAAACTTGTTTTATTATGACAAACCATTAAATATGTACTATTTGGTATTCTATATGCATAATACAACATAATACCTAAACTTAAAGTACTAAATCCTAATTGTCTTGACTTTAAAATTATATTGTACTTGTCCCTATTCTCTAAAAAATCCTTTTGTGCTTTATTTATTTTAAATGGAATAAGTTTATTTTCTGCATCTAATATCTTAACAAAATTCAATAGCCACAATTCTATATCATCATTAATTATCTTCAATTTTTCCTTTGTAGTCATTTTCTTCTTAGCCATATTACCACCTTCCTATAATATCACCTTATATTAAACATAAAAATAAGAGGTATAATTGGTCTACTGCCATATTAAAACCCCTTACAATCCAATCTGACACGTTACATCTATGTCTATATGATTAGCCCATCATCTTCATCTTCTTTTTCTTCTTGTTCCTGAAAATCATCTATACTCTTTCTATATTTCTTTATTTCCCCTTGCAACATTATTACATTTTTAATTGCTTGACTATCTGTTTCCTCTATTGCTTTTTTCTTTGTTGCAGAATATATTGCTAACAAATCTGTAGCAAATTTATCTTCTTGATATAAAAATAATAACCTTTTATATTCTGGACTACTTTCCCATCTTTCCATATTTCTTAAAAAAAATTCTTTATCTGTGATTTTTCCACCCATCCAACTTTTACTACATTGCTTAATAAAATCATCTTCCGTCATTGCACTATAATCTATTTTTAAATTTTCAATTTCATTTTTCCACTGAAAATAAGCCCTTCTACGCAAATTCTTAACCTTACTTAATTCTTTCCAAAATGTTGTAGTTGCTGTTGCCATTTTATTCACCATCCTTTTTTAATATTTCATTCAAGTCAAGTTTCATTTCATGCAATACACGTAACATTTCCGTCTGAACTTCCTCAATTGTCATGTTATGTAGTCTTTGTTTCTCTTGCTCTGTCAAAACATATCGTAAATTAGATTTTATTTCTTCTAAATCTCTATTCAATTTTGTATAAAACTCCTCATTTTCTTGTTGATAATCTTCTAATGCTTTTAAATTCATCATGTTTAAACCTCCTATGTTTATGTTTTATTTAAAAACATGTTGCTCAAAGTGACCTCGACACATATAAAAAAGACACCTACTTTTGTAAGTGCCTAACTTAATAAATCTAACCATTCATCATCTGTAATATCAGTTATTTCATATCTTTTATCATATTGTTCTTGCTGTTCTTCCGTAAATTGTAAACTTTCTGGTTTATATTTATTTATTACATCTACTGTATCTTCTTTTTTAATATTATGTTTCTTTTCAAATTCATTCCAAAATTCCTCTTTTTCTTCTACACCATTCAACCAATCTAAATTATCATTATCAAGTTCATTTACTGAACCTGTTTTAGTTTCTATTATTTCACCTGTTTCATAGTCAACCTTTTTCATTGGATTAGGTTTGCCAAAATGTTTTGGTTCTTTTTCAGTAGTCATTTCTTTAGTGATTACTTCATCTACCATTGGATTAAACAATACAAATTCATCAATTCTCTTTTCAAGTAAATCTTCATCATTTTTTATTAGATTATAATATTCTTCTTCTTTTTGCCTTAATTCTTCAACCTCATCATCAGAAATAGAATCTTCTTCAAATAAACTAACTAAATAATTTATTCTACCTTTTATACTTCTTTTCTCGTTTGCTGTTTTATTTGTAGTAATTTTTATACCATCTTCAATTAATTCTTGTTTGTATTCTTCTTTCTTTGTTTTTAGCAATTCTTTAGAACCTTTATAATTTAGTGCATACATATAATTACTTTCCTTAACACTACCATCTTTAAATTTCTTTGTACCTACATTATCAGTAATTATTAATTTTAATTCCTTTTCTAATACATCTACCATTCTACTAACTACTTTTCTACTTTTTAAACCAATTGAATATGCAATATCTGTTTGGTTCCAATAACAATATCCCTTAATGCCAATTCTATACTTTAAAAATGTAAATAAATTAAATAGATTATATACATTTTCTTCTTTACATTTTACTATTGCATCCAATTCAAAATCATAAACAACTGTATAATTAGTTTCTGGAATATCAATATTAACATAAATTAATTGATTATTATTTGCTTTAGAAATATCTACATCAGAAATAATAATATTATCCTTTTGTAATTGTACAAGGCAATCTTTAATTTTCTTTTGTTGTGTACTATTGTTTTTCTTAATATCTAACACATCAAATAAATATTGTAGATTATATATATATTGTCCTCTAACGAGTAAATTTTTCTGTATAAGTGCAAGAATTAATATACTTGCAATTCCATATTGTTCTTGATATTCTTTAGTAAAAAACTTATTATCTACAAAAACAAACTTTTCATTTTCTAACTGTTCATATGTTTTCATTATGTATACCTCCTAAAATTTTATTAAACTTTATATGTAAACACAAACATATACAAATAAGAATATATATATTTGTTGTTGAGAAAGGAAAAGATACTACCACTATGTATTGATATGTAACTAAATTAATTACAACTACAAAACTAAAATATACACTAATAAACAAAAAAATAACATTGTACACTCTTTAGAGTGTGCATAATACTTTAGTTATATTATTTATATATTTAGTTATAGTATTTATCTGTCCATATTTTTATAAGATTTTATAAATCTATTCGAGTACCACTTGATTATTTTTATAAGAATTTATAAATATATACACATGGGTTATAATATAAATATATCATACCTTATAGTGTTTGTCAAATATTTATAATATCTTATAATTTTATACACATCGGTTACATATTAATATTGTGTTTTGCTTTAAGATAATCTTTTAATTCTTCCGTTTCTTGAAACATAAATACTGTCCTGTTTCGATTCTTTGGATTTGCTTTTATATCCTTTATAATAAAATTGTTCTTCAATAAATCTTTTGTAACTGTATAAGAATAAATGTAAATATAATCCATCTTCCATACCTCCTATAAAATAAAAGTAACGTGTTGTTTTAATCCACACGTTACATAAAATAAAAAGACCAATCCATTTTTGGATTCGTCTTATGCCATAATATCATCCATATTTACTTTTCTATTTTGCTCATGTATGTTATCATATTTTTTAATTGCTCTAGTTGTTCTTGTCAATCTTCTTTTTTCTTGCTTAGTGAGTGCCTTTCCTTCAAATCTTTTGTTTAGTACCTTTATGTTTTTATTATCTAAGTACACTCAATTTCCCCCTTTTATTTTTAAACTCTTAATGATAATTTCACATAATCTTTATTTGTTATTGCACTACTAAATATAATATTATCAGTTATGTTTTCTTTTTGCAACTGAAAGTAATTGAATCCTACATTTTGATATTGCTGTATTGATATAAACTGTTCTTTTGGCAATGATAAATCTATATTAAATATATCTCCTAATTCATTTAATTTTATATATGTATTAAGATAACCTTCTTCATCAATTTGTATTTTACACTTTAAATTATATATTCTTTGCAAACGTTCAAATTCCTTCTTGCTTGTGTTTTTTGCTATGTCTATAAATTGAGGATATTGTAATACATCTTTATAATAATATGTAAATAAATCCTTGTTAAAGTGATATTGTAAATAACCACTATCTACTGCAAGTAATAATTGTAATTGTTTATTAGATAGTTTGTCCAAGTTTACATTATATAAACTTAAAACTGTAATTAATGTACTACCTGCAAACTTATCATAATAATTTGCTCTTGTAATACCTTTATTTAAACTTATAATTTCTGGATTCTGTATGTATGTTACGTGATTACTAAATGCTTTATGTTTTGCTAAATCTAAATCTACACCAACTAACTTTTCATCTGTTCTGTTTTCACTTAAGTAATATGTATCAAAACTAAAAAAGCCATATATGTCGATTTTAAATATCTCATTTAGGACTTTACAACTCGCCAAACTATCTAAATCATCTGTTAGACATAACCCAACACCATCTAGTTTTTTATACCAATCCTTAAACTCCTTTTGTTTTATATAATCTAAATTCATTTTTAAACAACCCCTTTGTTAATTATGTATTCTTTGTATTGTTCTATTTTTTTTTGTTTCATATCTGCCTTATCATTTTCGAATTTGCTTAATAAAGACACTGAACAATAAATACTATTCGCTATTTCTGTTAATGTAATATCTTTACTAATTCGCCTTAATTTCCATTCTTTTCTATCCATTTCTATCCCCCTTTTCAATAGTTTGAATTATAAAGTATTAAAAAAAAGATGAAGGGACTAAATCCCCTCACCTTAATTTGTCTTTGACTTACTTTGACCTTCTATATAAGATTATGCACCAACTTTTTCTGTAAACATTGCAACTGCTTTTGCATTTAATAATTTAATTGTTGGCTCTGCAATTACTTGTGCTTTAACACTATCTCCAGTTTTTGCTAACATTTCAAACTGTGGTGTTCTCAAAAATGCAATTCTTACAAATGAAGGATCAAATATTAATATTTTGTCTGCATCCATATGTCTGTCTAATATTAAATGTACATTTCCATAATTAGTTTGAATTGTATTAGCAACTATACCAAACTTGTCATTTTGTGCTTGATAGTAATATTTGTCCTTGTAAAGTGCATCAATTTTTTCTTTTAAATCTGCATTCACTAATGCAACATATTCACCAGTTCCTAAACCTGCATCCCAAAGTTTTCTAACTGTTGCTTTAAATGTATCTTCACTAAATACATCAGTTATTTTGTTTTTAGTTGTTGTAAAATTCTGAAGTCCTTGTAATTTTCTTATTCCTGATGTAGAACCATCATCTTTTACAGAATTTAAAAATGCCTTTTCCATGTTAATTTTCATCTCAATTAATCTATCATTTAATTCTTCACCTAACATATCTTTAATTCCTACAACATCTGATGCCATTGCTGAACCTGATACTGAAACTGCCCTCTTAAATATAGAACACACGTTATTCATTTCTTTTCTTACAGAATTTTGAAATTCAGTTGTTTCACTACCTTCCTCAACTGTCATATCTGTATCTGCATTTAATTCTCTTTCTCTCCATGTTACAATCTTTGAAGTTGCTTTATCATATTGTCCTGCACCTAAAATCAAAGTAGTTAATGGTGTGTCCATTGGATGTATTAAACTAATCTCATTCATTAAATCAATATTTTCATTTTGTGTAAAATTATTTGTCTTTATCATTATAAATCATCCTCCAATTATTTTTTAATTATTGAAATAATCTTCCTAGTTTGTTACTTATCATACCTTGTACATTACCTTCTTTTTCTGCTTTGCTATAATCATCATCTTTTCTTTGAGTTTGTGGTTTGTAACCTGTATCTTTGTTATTCTTAAATACCTTTTTCAACTCATTAATTTCTTCCTCATTCTCAATATCAATATCAATCCATTTTGCAAGTTGTGAAGGGATATTGTTCTCTTTTAATACATCTATTGTCTTATAATATTTTTCCTTTTGTTCGTATTCCTTTTGTTTTTCTTCATATTCTGTTATTTTACCTTCTAAATCTTTAACTTGTTTACTGTAATTCGTTCTAACCTTATCAGTTTCAGATTGTATCAGTTTTTGAAGTTGCTCATCTGTAATGTTAAGCCCCTCCATATTTTGTTGTTGATTTTTGTTAGTGTTATTATTTTCCATTTAAACATTCTCCTTCCTAGTTGCCTTGTGCTTGTCCCTAGAATAGTTACAAACATTTAGCCCCTATCAATTATTTTTTGTAATTGTAATTCTTTTTCATTACTTAAATTCTTATGATTATTGAGATAATAACTCATCATTGCATCTGAAATATCTAATTTCCCTGCAATGAAACATTGTTTAATACCATTTTCTTCTATATATTGTTTTGTTGCTTGTCTTATATCACCATGCACCTCATATCCCCCTCATTATTGATATTGATATTAATTAAAATATATTAACTTATATATAAAAAACAAGGATACAAACTATTGTTGCACCCTTGCCTTATTGTAAAAAGGAATTGTATGATATCCTCGTCATACACATCTAGTTTTGCAAGGAGAAGGAAACTAGCAACCTTCTTATGTTTAAAACATTAACTATTTTATGTTAAAAAATGAAATATTAAAAAATTTAACAAACGTTTTGGCGTAAACATTTGTAAAAATCAAATTAGAACCCATAAATAAGTTCTACAAAACATATAATTTTTATATATTTTATACAACTTACTTACAATTTTTGTCATTGACATATATTTTATTATATACTATAATGTAAATTGGATAAGTGTTTGTGTAAGTGGAAAAGGGTATTAAAAAAAATTAACCCTTTCCCTCCCTCACTATATTATAAAGTCAGGGTGTACACTTTTCTAGTAAATATCTCCAAATAGATTAACTGTATGATATTGTGTCTTTCTTGCTTTCTTCCAGTCCATCCTGTCCTCTGCCTTATTAACATATACAAGATAATATCTCTCATTATGTATTACTTTTTCACCTTGTTTTTCTACCTTAATACCCTTCTTTGCATATTCTTTTTTATATTCATTTGTAAATTTATCATCTTTAATATATAAGTATGTATTAGTATCGACTTCAAATTCAGGTATTACTGGTGCTGGTTGTGTTGCTTTAATCTTTACCTTTTTAACATCCATATTCTCTATTTTGTTATCTAATGTTTTTATGTAATTATATAGTTCTTGTGTGATTATGTCACATATCTCTTTAGTTGTTTTGCTAAACAACTTGTCCTCATTATATGTATGTATAAAATTCTTGATTAAAAATTGTCTATGTTTGTCATCTATGTCATACATTATATTTAATATGTATTCTTCTTTTAAATTATCTAATATGTACTGTATTACACTTTTATTTGTTGTATCACTTTTTAAAAACTCTTGTATTCCTTGCTTTTCTTCTTTTAATCTATTTATTTTTACAACCTTTTCACTATCAATATTTTTATTTATCTTCTTTATTATTTTATCTTTTTGCCTTTTAATATGTACTCTATATGCATCATCAGATGTACGTGGTTCTTTACCTTGTAAAATTTCTATTTCCTTTAATATTTTTCCTGCTTGTGCATTGTTATTATCGCTAATTGCTAAAATATGTAATATACTTTTTTCATATTCTGTTAATGTATCTTCTATTGCTTGTTCTATTGTTTGTAATGTATCAGTTTTTACATACTCGCTGTAATCGTGGAAATGCATAATATTTTGTTCTTCTTTTAGTAATGTAACAAGTTCTACTGTAAAACCATCAGGGTCACGAACAAGTTGGTATATACTTTCTTGTAATTGTGGAGTATATATATGTTCTTCTCCATTTACTCTACTTCTATAAGATTCTGTCCAATTGTTTATGTAATTCATCATTTCATTTTCAATACACTTTAATATGTACGCATATAGTCGATTAAATACTTCTCCTTCTCTTGTATCTTCTTTTATTTCATAATTATCTACTGCTTTAACTATAATACTATAACATATATCCCTTATTTCATCTTCCATCAATATATCTTGATATTTCATTACTTGATTTTCTACTGCTCTCCATACACCACCATTTAATATTTTTACTTCATGCTGGAGGTACGCATTAGAACTACTGTCATTTTCATCTGTTTTAACTATGTGCGTGCCACTTTTCCTTTTTTCTTCTTTTACCCAACAAATTTCTTCCTTAATTAGTCCATCTAAAAACCTTTGTTTCCAATCTAATGCAACTAAATCCCCACTTTTTGCTCTGTTAATCCTTTCTACCTTTTTGTTAATTTCATTTTCTAACATAAAATCTCTCCTTTTTTTTGTTTTATATATTCTGTTTATGCAAAAAATTAGACATGGCACTATCTGGTTTACGAACAACGTTTTAAGTTGCCCCTCAAAATAGCACCTGTTTAAAAAACCTATTTAATTGTCCCCTTCTATAATATATATCGGCACGTTTGTATAATAACTTTAGTGTTTTTTGTTAAATACTATTTACATTGCATATAATATATGTTATACTAAAAGTTTACCCCTTTTCCCACCCTATACTAATATCATAACATATATATTTTTATTTGTCAAGCATTTTTTGATAAAAAGTATTGACATCGTATATAATATATGTTATTATATAATATTACCCTTTTTTCATCACGATAAAATATGGGTTTTAAGTTAATATAAGTTAACCATATTATTTAAACTATTGTAATAGCACTTGTGAGCCATTCTACAAAACTACTATACCTATTATATATAAACAAATATAAAGTGCCCCTAAAGGCACTCTATACTAAAAGAACTTGATTATTTCATCTGTATCATTATCGAATATTACACTTTTGCCGATTCGCATACCCATTTTTAATGCATCTTGATATTCATCTGAACTTGTAAAAAATATAATTTTTCTTAATTCTCCACTCATGATTTTTATATATAAACTATTGTAATCATATACATCTCCTACCATTACTTTCTACCCCCTTTCATAGAAATATAATTTGTATTAGTAAATTCTGAAAGGGGATTATATTTGTCATAGTCCTGTCTAATATCCTCACTAAACATATTTATATATTCTTTTACCATATCTAATGAACTATGTCCCAATATTTTTTGTAAACTGAAAATATTTCCTCCATTTTGTATCCACTTTTTTGAAAATGTGTGTCTAAAAAGATGTACACCAGTTTTCATTACACCATGTCTATTATTGTATTTTGCAATAGATTGTCTTAATGAATTAGGATTAAGTTGTTCTCCATATACACTAATAAACAAATAATCTTCATCACTTTGTGGTTGTCTATATGACAAATATTCTTGTATTATAAGGCATAATTGATTACTAATAGGTACAATTTGCTGTTTCTTATTTTTAGTTGTAATATACATAACAACACCATTTTCTAAATCTAAATCTTTTATTTGAATATTGCAAAGTGTATTTGCTCTACATCCTGTACCTAATAAAAAATTTACTATAACCCATGAACGATATTCTACAAAATCACATTGTTTTAAATGAGGTTTCTTTAGTAATATTTCTAATTCTGTATCTGTATATGTTTCTTTTATTTTCTTTTCTGCCTTGTGTATAGTAATCTTAAATTCTTCTACATATCCCAACTTCATAAAGTAATATAAAATCACTCGTAAACCTCTTTTATAGGTGTTTAAACTAACATCATTCATAGTTGTATTCTTTTTTAGATATAGAATATAATCATCTACTGTATCAGTTGTAATATCTTCCATTTCACCATGATAAAATTTTTTAAACTTGCTAAAACAATCTTCATAATAATTTGTTGTTGCATTACTTAAATTTTTAACTCTACAATATTTAATAAAATCTTTAAAGACATCGTTAATGTTTTTGTTTGTAATACTGTTCATTTTAATCATTTTTTTAGCCACTTTACACCCTCCAATATATAAAAATAGATACTCTGACTACCGAAAATTTAACCGATAATCAGTGTATCTATTTTAAGTTGAAACGTGTAATTTTAGCCTACTGGTGCACCCTGAGGGACTCGAACCCTCAACCGACTGATTCGAAGTCAGCGACTCTATCCAACTGAGCTAAGGGCGCAAGAAGAACTAATTACATTATAAATGTAATTAGTTCTTTGGTCAAATATATTACCATCTTTTTAAATTATTTATGCCCTTTTTACAGAAATGCTACTTATTTGAACTCTGTTTAGAAATCGAATGGGAAATACACTATTTCCAAGACCACTGTCTATATATAGGGTAGTATTCCCTATTTTAAACAATCCTTTATCATACTTTGGAAAATATCCCTGACCTGGCGCTACTATAGCTCCTATTATAGGAAGCCTTAACTGACCTCCATGAGTATGTCCTGCAAGAATCAAATCTTCCAACCCTGCAGAATATGATATAGGTCTATTTGGCGAATGCGAAAGCAATATGGTATAATTTTTTTCATCTATTCCTTCTAATGCCTTGTTGTAGTTAGCCCTATCTATATAAAAATTTACTCCACATATGTTTATTTCAGTATTCTTTATATAAGTCATAGTATTTTCATTTTCTAATACAAAAACACCAGCACCCTTCAACCTTTCAACAAATTCTCTACCTCTATTATTTCTTATCTCATGATTTCCCCAGACAAAATATATTTTATCAGTTATACTCCTTAAGTCTTTTATCATATCTATTGAACAATCAAAGTCTTTGGTCTTTGCATCTATTATATCTCCTGTAAGTACTATAATATCTGGATTTATGCCTTCAACTTTCTTTATGAGCGTTCCTTTGTTTATTCGTTTATTATTGTGAAAATCTGAAATCTGCACTATTTTTATATCATCTTTTATTTTTTCACTATTTAGTTCTACCTGATTTACTTTAAAAAAACTAATTTGTATATAAATATATGCAACTAATATTACCAATAAAGAAATAAATATAAAAAGTTTTATTTTCATCCCACATTTTTCCTCCTGATTTAGCAACGTAAAAAGCGAGCAAAAATTCCTATATTAATATTCATTATATCAAATATCCAACACCTTAGGTAACAAAAAATATTTATTGAAATTCCATGTTAAATGTGTGCTATATTTGAATATGTTGACAAATTTATTATTTCATGTTAAGATAAATTTAAATTCAGCATGAAGCTGATTTAGTTGATGAACAACTAAAGTTTCCTATTCAGAGATTAAAATAAAATATTCATTAAGTATATCATGAAGGTATAAATTTTTCTGTAGAAAATTTATACCTTTTTTTACTTTTATAATCTCTGAATAGTCATTATTTATAATATTTATTTTAAAAGGGGGATTTAGTATGGCTTGTTTTCTAGTTCCTGCAGCTGAAGCTGCTATAGTTACTGTAGTTGCACAGGTGAACAAATCCAAAGAAAAAAACAAAGGAGAGCTTAATATCAACACCAATGGTGTAGCAACCGCTCCTGAAACAAAAATCAGTTTTTCTACTAAACTAATGTGGTTAGCTCGTCTTTTGTGGGGTGGCGCTTTCCTTTTGGCATATGAACATATCTGGCATGGTGAAGTTGTACCATGGTTCCCATTCTTGACTGCAGCAAGCAATCCTGCAGATACTGCTGAGATGTTGTCGGAAATGAGAACAGTTGGTGTTTCAATGGCCATTCTTGTCACATTAGTCTGGGCAATAGTTGTTTTAGTTACAAATTCCATGACTAAGAAAGTTTTAAAAACTAAATCTACTGCTGCATAGGGGGGAATTTCTGATATGACATTACTTACTACTGTTTTTGCGGCAATTATCTGTACAATTATTTGGTACAAAAAAGCACCTAATGATGATATGAAAATCAACGTTCTTTGCTATATGTACTGGGGTGCTTCCTTAATGTGGTTCGTTGATTCAATTTTTGAATATGCCGAATTACATGAAAAATTTTTTAGACCTGCAATCGAAGATATGATTAATGATTTCTATCTTGGTCTTTCCGTAATAGCTCTAGGGTTAATTGTGTGGCTTATAATTCTTCTTGTAAAAGATCCTCGTGGTGCCGTAAAAGCATCATTATCCAAAAAAAACAATAATTAATAAACTAATAACGGTTCTACTGAAAAACAGTAAAACCGTTATTAGTTTATTAGAACATAAAAAAACCATAAACAAACTTTTTTGGTTTGTCTATGGAAAATTTGGTGCGGGAGAGAGGACTTGAACCCCCACGTCAATGACACTAGATCCTAAGTCTAGCGCGTCTGCCAATTCCGCCACTCCCGCAAGTGGTGACCCATCGGCGACTCGAACGCCGGACACCCTGATTAAAAGTCAGGTGCTCTACCGCCTGAGCTAATGGGTCATGTTTTTTAAGTTTATCGCAGTATCTGTTTTGTTACTTTGATGACAATTAGTGGTTCGGACTAAGCGATTCACACAAAATCGAAACACACGATTTTGGTTCTCTGCTTATACCGCCTGAGCTAATGGGTCACGTTTTTTAAATGGGGTGGATAGTGGGATTCGAACCCACGACCTCCAGAGCCACAATCTGGCGCCCTAACCAACTAGGCCATATCCACCATGTCTAGTGTTGGTGCACCTAGGAGGATTCGAACCCCCGGCACACGGATTAGAAGTCCGTTGCTCTATCCAACTGAGCTATAGGTGCTCGTATATTGGAGCGGGTGAAGGGAATCGAACCCTCGCTGCTGGCTTGGGAAGCCAGTGCTCTACCACTGAGCTACACCCGCAAAATCTTAGGCTTGCTACTAGGTATTTATTCAGTGCCTTTTAGCAACTGTACCACTAAGCAATGTACACAAAATCGAAATGCACGATTTTGGTCCCCTGCTTATACCACTGAGCTACACCCGCACTGCTCAAAATGTTTTGCTCCCAAGCTTTTCCGCTAACAATTTTAAATTATAGCAGATAAAAAACAGCTTGTCAATATATAAAAATCATATTTCTATTATTTTTGGTATTATTCTTTCTTGTATTTCTAAAATGCCAAAACTTTTTTTAGACATATCCCTTGGAATAGTTGGACTTCCAGGATTCATGAAGAGTATCCCACCATATTCTTCAATAGTAGGAGTGTGGGTATGTCCAAAAAGAACTACATCTGCTCCTTCTTCTTTAGCTTTGTAAGAAAGGCTAAATAAATCATATTTTACATTGTATTTATTGCCATGAGTTAAAAATATTTTCTTTCCGTTGATATTTAATATTTCCTCCTCATTGACCCCTTTACATCCAAAATCACAATTTCCTTTTACTCTTATAGTATCTATATTCATTTGTCTTTCTATTTCAAAAGAATCATCTACATAATCGCCTAAATGTATTATGAGATCTGGCTTTCCCAATGCCTTCGCAAATTGTATAAACTTATCTGTCTTTCCATGAGTATCACTCACTACAAATATCTTCACCATTAGTCTCCCCTATAATATTCTTTAGTTCTTTTTTTAATTCTTCCAAGGCCTTAGCTCTATGGCTTATTTTGTTTTTTACTTCTTCTCCCAGTTCTGCAAAAGTCTTGTCATACCCATCTACTATAAACAATGGATCGTATCCAAAACCACTATCTCCTTTAAATTCAAACCCTATCTTTCCTTTGCACTCTCCATATACAGTTTTTACTTGTTTATCTTCTGTGACTATGGCAATAACTGTTTTGAAAGTTGCAGTACGCTCTTCTAAGGCTATACCTTCCAATTTTCTTAAAAGCTTTTTATTGTTTTCTTCATAGCTAGCATTTTCTCCTGAATATCTTGAGGAATAAATCCCAGGTTCTCCGCCTAGTTCATCTACAAATAGGCCTGTATCATCAGCAATAACTATTCCATCTACTTTTTGTGAAATAGCCACTGCCTTTTTTATTGCATTTTCTTCTAATGTAGTTCCATCTTCTTCAACATCAATGTCTCCAAAACCCAAATCTTTTTTAGAGCATATATTTACAGGCAATTCTTTTAAGATATCCTTTATTTCTTCTACTTTATGAATATTTCCAGTGGAAAGAATTATATTCTTATTCATTTTGGTTTTCCCCTTCCATATTGTTAGACTTTTTTCCTACAAGTTCTCCTATTTCTCCTAATGCCTTTTTTTGCATTGATATAATTTCTCTATTACCTTTTGTTGCCAATGAGATTAGAGTATTCAATTCTTCCATTGAAAAAGTATTTTCTTCTCCTGTTCCTTGAATTTCAACAAATCTATTATTATCTGTCATGACTATATTCATGTCTACATCTGCCCTAAAATCTTCTTCATAACATAAGTCTAGCACTGGAACTCCTTTAACTATGCCTACACTTACAGCAGAAATAAAATTTTTAACTGGAATATATGGAATTTCACTTTGCTTGTAAAGTGTATAAAACGCATCTACAAGTGCTACAAAAGCACCCGTAATAGATGCAGTTCTTGTTCCACCATCGGCTTGAATTACATCACAATCTATCCAAATGGTTTTTTCTCCTATAACTTTTAAATCCACTACACTCCTCAAGGCCCTTCCTATAAGTCTTTGTATTTCTTGAGATCTTCCCTCTACTTTTCCTCTAGAAGAATCTCTTACCTTTCTTGTAATAGTTGAACCTGGTATCATAGAATATTCTGCTGTTATCCAGCCTGTATTTGTACCCTTTAGAAAAGGAGGAATCCTGTCATCTATCATTGCAGTACATATAACCTTGGTTTCTCCCATCTCCATAAGAACCGACCCTTGTGGGTGCTTTAAAAAATTTCTAGTTATATTTATTTCTCTCAATTGATCATGTTGTCTTTTGTCTATTCTATCCATCAAAACATCTCCTATATTTAATGTTCATTATTTATGATAGCAAAAAAACAGTCTTTTTTCCACATATAATGAAATTTTACTCACAAAATAAGCTGCCCCATTTGGCAGCTTAATATTCATTTGCAAAAGCAGGTATTGTTTCATTGTAATCAACTTGTATTCCTGCTTCTTCTAATGTTTTACCTTCAACTAACAATTCAACTTTTTCTATCTTTTCAAATTCACTTAGTGTAAGTCCTATGCTCTTAGATATTTCATCAAATATATATTTTTCGTTTATTGAATCTATAGAATTAAAAGATAAATCTACATAAGCTATTCCATCCCTTATTTCTATGCCCTCTAAAGTTACTCCTTGCGGAACACTAGAATAAAGACTTGCCTCAGCTGGAGGACCTTTAAACAGCTCTTCCAATGCTGTAAAAACATTTGGCATTGGTGCAAGAGTCGGAATAGTCACAGGTATAAAATACTCAAATTCTTCATTTCCACTACCCTTAAAGTATACCACAACTTTCGACCTATATTCTTCTGAATTTTTCACAAGATTTATATCTTCTCTCCTCATTGGTCCATTTACCTGTATTCCATATTTAAAAACAGGTGCAGAATTTCCTTCTATCAAAATTTGTACTTCTTTTATAGCAGGAAATTCTGTCAGAGTATATACTACACCTTTAATTAGATTTTCTTCATCTTTTTCTGATTCGTAATTTAAAATTTCTTTTGAAAAATCAACTTTACAAACTCCTGTTTCTCCATCAATAGTCATTCCCCTTATCTCAGTACCTGCAGGTATTATGGGAACAAGTCCCGTTTGATTTAAACTTTCCCTCAAAGAAGGGCTATCAATCATGTTTTTAAGAGCTAATTTTGCAATACCCTCTTCCCAAGGAATTTTCTTCATCACAGGAACTAGAAAACCTTCAGCATTTTTAAAATAAAGCACGGTTTCTCTTAAACCTTCATCTTTTGTCATATCGTATTCTTCACTGTCACTTCTGATTATTTCTATATCATCATCTTTTGAAAAAAGTCCTTTAAATCCACCTTTTCCATTGCAAGCACTTATATTAATTCCAATAGCCAAAATAAGTACAATAAGTAAAATTTTCTTTATATTTTCCATCTCCCCCACCCTCCTTAGCTTTTCTAATACATTATATTAGACGGCAGAGGATACTATGATTATTTCTTTTTTATTGGAACAAAATAACCACCACTAATAGGTTTTGTACTATTTACAGTGATAAATGCTTCTTCATCATGTTCATATACTATTTTCTTCAAACTATCTAAATCTTTCCTGTTTAATGCAATATTTAAAATTTGTCGTGTTCCTTCTTTTCCATAACCTTCAACTACTGTAATTCCAAATCCTTCTTCTCTCAATTTGTTTAAAAGTTCTTCATTTTGAGTACCTTTAAGTATTACTTGAGCAAATAAATTTCCCAGTGCAATCTTTCCTTCTATAGTTATCCCTACAAAGTTTCCACAAGCAAAGCCCAATGCATAAGCAAGTAAATTCCCCGGGTCACTTAATCCATTGACAACCTTTCCAAGAGCCATTACATATATAATTATTTCAAAAAAACCTATAATAGCAGCTTGAACTCTCCTTCCCTGTACTACCATCAAAGTTCTAAAAGTAGACATGGATACATCAGCAATTCTAGCAAAAAATATTAATAGATATCCTGAAAATGTTCCCATTTTTCAACCTCCATTAGTTTATATATTTAAACAAGCGGAGAATTCTCCGCTTGTTTAGTATTCAGCAAAATATCTTTCTATACCTTTTATTATACCATCTACAACCTTATCTTGAAAAGCACTGTCAGTAATAAGTTTTTCATCCTCTAAATTACTTATAAATCCAACTTCAATCAATGCAGCTGGCATATTAGAAGTCCTAAGTACTGCTAATTTTGGCCTTTCCACCATTCTTTTATCTTTAAGCCCTGTAGATTTGAGTACTTCTTCATGTATCATTTTTGCTAATTGGTAGCTGCTTCCATCTCCTTCTTCTTTGCTAGGATGATATAAAGTTTGCAACCCTGAAATACTTTTATCATTGTGAGCATTAGAATGAATACTCACAAATATATCTGCATTTATCTTATTTGCAATATCTGTTCTCTCATATAGTCCTAAGTAAGTATCATCATATCTTGTCATTTCAGTATTATATCCCAATTCTCTCAATCTCTCGTTTAATTTATTTGCAATACTTATGGTTACATTTTTTTCATAATAGCCATTCTGTGAAATTGCTCCCGAATCTTTCCCCCCATGACCTGGGTCTATAACTATAAGCCTTTCTTTAGGTTCAATTTGAGTATCTCTTGAAAACTTTATCTTTATTTCACTATCTACTTCTTTTGAAAGTACAGCATATTCTATGCTCTTTTTAAAATAAATTTCCACTTTATTATTTCCAGAGTTGTCACTTATAACTATTCTGTCTACAAAATTATCATTCACATTTATTGTACCACTGGTTAAGTTTACATTTTCTCTTGGTACATTTATTTCCATAACTCTCTTGAAAGTATCATAATCTATAGTATATCCAGTTTCATTTTTGGCCATGATAAAAAATATCTTTTCATTGCCATTGTTTTCATATTTAAGCCCTTCCCAAGAATTTTTATCTGGCATTATGATTATTTTATTTCCATCACTTGATATTTTTACATTGGATGTATTTATTCCATCTTGAATATCAAACACTACTCTAACCACTTTGTCATCGGGTTTGTAAAGACTATCAGGTGAAAATTGTGAAACTCTCACGTTTTTTATAATTCCCAGTTGATAGTTATAGTTTATCTGATTTTCCAAGTCTACCGTGGAATCTAAAAGATCTAGTACAATTCTATTGGGATTGCTAAGTTTCAATGTATTGGTTCTAGGCTTAAAACTATTATATATGACAATTGCTTCTTGCCCATTTATGGTCTCCATTTTTACATTTTCTACTTTATTTAATTTGGTAAATCCAATTTCAATAGTCTTTCCATCATTGGTAGGAACAATTTTATATTCTGCATTTTCATTTAAATTTATAACTATTCTTGTAATACTTGGATTTGTGGAAAATTGAGAAGCACTAATTTTGTCTACATAAGCTTTCCCTACAGAAATGTTAACTATTCCATCTTCATCAGCCTTTGAACCATCTTTTAAATTTAATTTAGTATCTGGAATATCTACAACTATTCTTGAAGGATTGGTTAAATCTGTAGCCTGATATTTAAAAGAACTTGAAGCTGATATTTTTATATTTGAATTAGAATCTACTACGATGCTATTTATCTCAGTTTCTTTTATCTCTTTATCTATATCTTTATTTTTCTCTATATATGCTATTCTCTTTTCATTATCCCATTTGACATTATGTCCTAAAGTTTCTGATACAAATCTTAAAGGTATCATAGTTCTAGAATAGTTTGCATTGGAAGTGTTCACAAGTTTGGGAGAAGGAACTCCATTGGGCAATTTTTGTTTTTGCCCATTTATGTATACATAGGAACTATTTATCCCAAGTACTATTTGCTTTTTACTATCATTTATAGTTACGGTTTTGCTTTTCCCATTCCAATTGACCTCTGAACCCAAACTTTCAGCAACAAATCTTATAGGCACCATTGTATAATCTTTATAGATAAATGGTGGAACATCCGAAGTGATAGCTTGTCCGTCTACAAGTACTGGCACTGTGGAAACACTTTGTTTCTTTCCATCAATAGTGACAGTTGTATAGCTGTAATTTTTAGCTGCAATACTAAAAGAATTAAACAACAATAAAACGATTAAAAGTGATAAGATGCTTCCCCATTTTTTCATAAATATTGCCCCTTTCTAAAGCCTTTCTTCTTTATAATCTTAAATAATTTATATCATTAGTGCATTTACTATGTCAATCAAATAAGCCATTTGTAATCATAATGTAACATAATTTATATGTGAACAGGGCAAAATACTCTTTACAAAATACATTGAGGAGGTACATTTCAAATGCTTATCAACTGTAGTGAAAACTGCATCTATCAAAATGAAGGAATCTGTACTCTCAAACATGTAACTAATTCTTCAGGAACTCCATCAGAAGACTGTCCTTATTTTAGAGAAAAAGTGAAAAAAGTGCGACAAGAAGAATTGCCAGATGTATATAAAAACAGATAACCATTTTAAATTAAATTTTTAGTTATTATGCCCTACATTGATATGCTTTTGTAATCATATGACACGTTTTAAAAATGAGAAGATTGGAGGTGTTTCTTATCTGTCAACCTCCTCATTTTTCTTTTAGTAATAGTATATTTAGTACTTTTTCATATTATGAGCTAAAATAATCATTTAAGAACTATTTACATTATTCCTTTTTTATGCTAATATTGTATTATAATATATCTAATGCTAGTTATTTATTTAAATATTCTAATTTTCCAAAGTATCTATCATACTCCATAACATATAAATAAATTTTAAATATATATATCAAAAAACTTCAAAGGAGGTGAAACTTATGGATAAAATTAAATTTTTCAACTACAAATCTAGTTCAAACCATAAACTAATTCCTCTATGTATGGAAGGAGAAATAAAAATTCATCGTGGTAATTAATTAAGCTTACTATATTTGTGTCAATATTATAATGTATAACAAAGCAGAGATTAATCTCTGCTTTGTTATACATTATAATAAACGCTTTATTGGTGAATATGTGCCATAATTTACTTTTGCATATAAAGTTTCAGCTTAAAATTTTATATGAATGGAGGCAAAAAAATGTATCCTTTTGTTTTAAAAAATAGCATTTTACATTATTTTGATGATCATGGAATTTTACTTACAAACATAGGAAACTATAAACTAAATGATGTTGAAGTGTATATCATAGAAAATTTCGATGGAACTAAATCTATTGAAGAAATCACTAATAAAATTGCAGATGAATTAAATACTACTGATAAAATTAAAGTTAAAAATATCATTATGGAATTTATTTGCAATAAACCAAATTTTATATTTTTGAACAAATTACCAAATCCCGTCTATTTTAAAAAAACTGGAGTTAAACATGCAAAAGTACCAATTGATGTTACAATAAGTCTTACAAATAAATGTAATCTCAAATGTATTCATTGCTTTAAAAATTGTTCTAACAAAAATGACAAATTTATTTCATATGATATGTTAATTGATACACTAAAATTTCTCAATAATAAGTCTAATAATATTCAAATTACTGGTGGAGAACCTATGCTCCACGATAATTTTTTTGACATTCTAAAATATTGCATTTATAACTTTAAAACCACAATAACTACTTCTGGAACATTGATTAATTCTAAAAATGTTCATAATTTCAAAGGGATAAATAATGTACAACTTTCTCTATATTCTTATGATAAAAAACTACACGATTCAATTACTACAGTTCCAGGCTCCTTTAACAAAACAGTAAATGCTATAAAAGAACTTTCCGAAATAAAAATACCTTCAACAATTGCTACTATAGTAACAAATTCAAATATTAATCACATGGAAGATATGATTAATTTTGCTTACCAATCTGGTGCAAACTCAATAAGATTTGGAACTCTAACACCACATGGAAGAGCTACTAAGTTAAATTCATTGATTTTATCTCAAGAAGAAATTAATAATATTGAAATTAAACTAGACAAACTATCTAAAAAATATGAAAAAAAAATACATGTTGAAGTATGGACTCGAGATGAAAATTATACAAACATAGATCCTAAATATAAATGTTTAGAATGTGGTGCTGGTCTTTTAAGTTGGTGCATAAGTGAAAATGGTATTATTAAACCTTGTGAGTATTTAGATGATGATGTATATCCTATGTTAAATATCACAGAAACAAAAGTTGAATATTTAATAAAAAACTGCAATTTTGAAAAATTACCTGAAAGTTTAAGTAATTTTGAGAAAATTTTAAATCAAAAAAATACCAGCATCAAAAAAATGTGTAACCCAATAAAAAATTATTATTTACAATATTGTTCTGAGCAATAATTAATTCATCAGCAACACATAAAAAACGGGAGTAAAAATATTCTAATATTTTATCAAAATAATATTTACCTGTTGATATGATAAAATTTGATTAATGAAAAAAGAACTTCTCAATGCTATAAAAATTCAAATCTATACAACTTTAATAGTGTGCCTACTCTTATATATTTTCAAAATAAAATTAAATTCCAAATTATTAATGCTAGTTGTTGCTAGGATTATAGGAGTAAATACATCAGAAGATTACAGTGAAGATATAGAATATTTGTTAACAGAATAATTCATGGATAAAACTAGATAACATTTATTTTCTTTATAGAACTTTCAGCTATATGTATGGCATAATAATGCAGATTTATTCTTTTATAGAAATAGGAAAATTCCTTGGATAAAAGTTGTATATCCAAGGAATTTTTTCTTTTGTCAAAAAATCAAATTTTTCTTAAATACAACAATAGAATGTTAAAAACCCCACTGTCGCATAACAATTAATGTTCTATAATATAGGCCCATTTGAAATCTATATCTGAACCAACTGGGAATCTAGCAACATCTTTTACATAAGTTCTTTGAACAAAGTTTCTAGCTCTATAGAACACTGGAAATACTGGCATTTCTTCAGCAAGAATATTTTCAGCTTCTAACATAGCATCTATTCTTTCATCTCCCATGCCTGTTTGAGCTTTCTTTATAGCTGCATCATAGCCTTCATTTGACCAGTATGCTGTATTGTTTCCTCCACCTGTTACAAATAAGTCCATAAATGTAAGTGGGTCATTGTAGTCTCCACCCCAACCAGCAAAGGTTGTAGTATAGTCTTTTCTATCATAGCGATCTATACGAATTTTAAACGAAACTGTTTCAATTTTAACTTCTATACCAAGATTTTGTTTCCACATATTTTGAATAGCTGCAGCTCTCTTCTTAGCTATATCATTATCATCTGTTAAAAATGTCAAGTGTTTTTGAATTTCTTCTGCACTAACACCTAATTCTTCTAGCGCTTTGTCAAAATATTCTTTAGCTTTTGCTGCATCATATTTTGGCAATATATCTCCACGGTTTTCAGCAAATTCTTTTCCATCTTTTCCTGGCAACAATGTAGGAGTAAGTCCTCCTGCTGCTATAGAACCATTGTTTAATACATTGTCAACAAAAGACTGAACATCTATTGCATAAGACAATGCATATCTTAAATTCTTGTTTTGTAGATATTTATCTTCACAATTGTATTGGATATACCAAGTTGTAGCTTCAGCTAAATTTATGAATTCTTCAGTATCTTTGTAATTATCCAAAAATTCTGGTGGAACTCCAGTGATGTCTAATTCACCAGTTTCATATAGATTTATAGCAGTGTTGCTGTCTGTAATCATATCTCCACGAACTTCTTCAAGTTTTACATTTTCTGCATCCCAATAGTTTTCATTTTTCTTCAATACTAGTTTTTGTTCATGTTCCCATTCACTGACGATAAATGGTCCACTGTATATCATTTTATCTGCTTCTGATGCAAATGTATCTCCAAAGCTTTCAACAGCAGCTTTTTGTGGTGGTATAAATGTTACGAATGATGTCAAACTCAAGAAAAATGGTATTGGCCTTTCAAGTTCTACCTGAAATGTCTTTTCATCAAGAGCTTTTATACCAACTTGTTCTTTGTCAGTAATTTCTCCATTAAAATATTTGCCAGCATTTTTAATTGCTCCTGTATCTGTAAGCTGATATGAATATTGAGCTGCTACTTTTGGATCAATAGCTCTAAACCATGCATATTCAAAATCCTCTGCAGTAATTGGTGTGCCGTCTGACCATTTTGCATCTCTTAGATGGAAAGTATAAGTCAATTGATCATCACTTATGTCCCAGCTCTCTGCAAGACCTGGAGAAACTGTTCCATCTGGTTGCAGTCTTACAAGTCCTTCATAAACAGCATTTAAAATTTCAATTGATACTGCATCAGTTGTAGTTTGTGGATCTAGATCTGGTGGTTCTGAACCCCAGTTTAACTTTAAAATTTGCTCATCTGCAAGCTTTTCTCCATCTTCAACTACTTCTTCTTCACTTCCACCTTCTTCTTCACTGTTGGCAGGTGGTGTATCTTCATCTTTTCCACAACCAGTTAAAGCAAGTGATAATACCATAGCCAATACTAATAGCAAAACTAACCATTTGTGTTTCCTCATGAAGCTTTCCCCCTTATCATTTATATTTTATGCGTTAATGCTCACAATATAAGTTTTCAAGTATCACCTCCCGATATATTGTCTCACTATTTAAACTATTCTAGATATTTTTTAAAAATCCTCTATTTTAAAAAATATTTATTAATAAAAGTTAGATTCTTTTCGACATTTTTTTTATGTTTGTTATTATTTTGTAATTTTATAGGCCTATATGATAATTAGATTTAATAAAAGTATAAATAAAATTTAATGTATTGTCAAGCTAAAGTATGATCTTATATATTTTTATGTCTCCTATATTTAATACATGACTTATTTTTATTTAACCATGTGGCATGCTACAAAGTGATTAGGTCTCATCTCTTTTAACTCTGGAGTTTCTTTTTTACATATATCTTGAGCGTATTTACACCTTCCTTGAAATTTACATCCAGGTGGTGGATTTATTGGGCTTGGTACATCTCCTTCCAATATGATCCTATGCCTACTTTTCTCTATTGTAGGATCTGGTATTGGCACTGCAGAAAGCAAAGCCTGAGTATATGGATGAAGAGGATAATCATATAGTTCTGCACTTGGTGCAGTTTCAACTATAGCTCCCAAATACATAACTGCTATTCTGTCAGATATATGTTTAACCATAGAAAGGTCATGAGCTATAAATAAATATGTCAGTCCTAAATTTTCCTGCAAATCTTCAAGAAGATTTACTACTTGAGCTTGTATAGATACATCAAGAGCGGAAATAGGCTCATCACATACAATAAATCTAGGTTCTATGGCCAATGCCCTAGCTACTCCTATACGCTGTCTTTGTCCCCCACTAAATTCATGAGGAAAGCGGCTAGCATGTTCTCTATTTAACCCTACCATTTCAAGAAGATCATATATTCTCTTTTGTCTTTCTTCTCCTTCATATAATCCATGAATATCAATACCTTCACCTATAATATCCGTAACTGTCATTCTTGGATTAAGTGATGCATAGGGGTCTTGAAATATCATTTGTGCAGTTCTTGTAAACTGTTTTCTATCATCTTTATTTAATTGGTTCAAATTCATACCATCAAATATTACTTCTCCATCTGTAGCCTCATAAAGACCTATAATAGTTCTTCCAACAGTTGACTTTCCACATCCAGACTCGCCTACAAGGCCTAAGGTTTCGCCTTCATCTATATGAAAATTAATTCCATCTACAGCCTTTAATGTAAGACCTTTCCCCACTTGAAAATATTTCTTTAAATCTCTTGCGATCAATAAAGGTTTCTTTTCTTCAGTCATGATTATTTCGCACCCCCTTCTGCTTTCTGTCTTTCAATTTTTGGTGCCATCTCATGTTCTAACCAGCAATGAGTATAATGAGTATCTGATAGATCAAATCTCATTGGATAGTGATCCTTGCAAATTTTCATAGCATAGTCACATCTAGCTGCAAATGGACATCCTGGAGGTGGTGCAAACAAATCTGGTGGAGTTCCATATATAGGAATCAGTCTTTCTTTTTGTGCTCTATCAAGTCTTGGCACAGATTTTAAAAGTCCCCAAGTATATGGATGATGTGGATTGTGAAATACTTCTTCATTTGTTCCACTTTCAATTATGACACCTGCATACATTACAGCTATTCTATCTGCAATCTTTGCAACTACTCCCAAATCATGAGTAATAATGATGATGGATGTATCTAATTTA
Source organism: Sporanaerobacter acetigenes DSM 13106 (assembly GCF_900130025.1). Taxonomy (NCBI): domain Bacteria; kingdom Bacillati; phylum Bacillota; class Tissierellia; order Tissierellales; family Sporanaerobacteraceae; genus Sporanaerobacter; species Sporanaerobacter acetigenes. The sequence goes on from NZ_FQXR01000002.1 coordinate 41,476, forward strand.
AGCTGCAATTCTTTCATAAGTTCTATTATTTGAGCTTGAATAGTTACATCCAGTGCTGTTGTAGGTTCATCAGCTATGAGTAGTTTTGGATTGCATGCTAAAGCTATAGCTATAACAGCTCTTTGCCTCATCCCACCACTAAATTCATGAGGATATTGGTCCGCTCTTTTCTCTGGATTTGGAAGCCCTACAAGTCTAAGCATCTCTACAGCTCTTTCTTTAGCCTCAGCTTTAGACATGTTTTGATGTTTTACAAGTCCTTCCATGATTTGCTTTCCCACTTTCATAGTAGGGTTTAAAGATGTCATAGGGTCCTGGAAAACCATACTTATTTCCTTTCCTCTGACAGTTTCCATCTTTCTATCACTATATTTAACTAAATCTTTTCCTTCAAATAGAATATTTCCTTCTTTTATTCTTCCCGGTGGCATAGGATTTAGTTGCATTATAGCCTGAGCAGTAACTGATTTGCCACATCCAGACTCTCCAACTATAGCTAGAGTTTCTCCTCTATTTACATTAAAACTAACACCTCTTACCGCTTTGACTTCCCCCGCATAAGTGTCAAAAGAAACATGCAAATTTTTTACATCTAATAACAATTTATCATTTTCAACTCCCACAGTTCTTCCCTCCTTATTTTCTCAATCTTGGGTCTAATGAATCTCTAAGTCCATCACCTAAAATATTAAAAGCAAGCATCGTTATAGAAATAAGCAATGCAGGGAAGAGCAATTGATATGGATGGATGAGAAGCATCCTCGTACCCCTTTGAGCCAATGTGCCCCAGCTTGCTATAGGTTCTGGAAGTCCCAACCCAATATAACTAAGCATAGCCTCTGTAAATATGGCTCCAGGAACTTGGAAAGTTAAATTTATGATTATTGGTCCCATAGTATTTGGTACTAAATGTTTGGTTATAATTCTTGAAGTATCCGCTCCCAATGTCTTGGCCGCAAGCACATATTCCATCTGTTTGATTTGTAGTATCTGTCCTCTAACTATTCTAGCCATTCCACCCCATCCAGTTATCGATATAGCCAAAATAATTGTTCCCAATCCTTGTCCTATAACTACCATAAGTAAAATTACCCATAGTAGTTCAGGTATGGAATATATTATTTCTACTATACGCATCATGATCATATCTGTCTTTCCACCTAAATATCCAGATATACCACCGTATATAATACCAATAGTCACATTTATTATTGTAGAAATAAGCGCTATAAAAAGAGAAATCTTAGCACCTTCCCAACATCTTACAAATAGATCTCTTCCTAAATCATCGGTTCCAAACCAATGCACACTGTCAGGTCCTTTGTTTATAACAGAGAAGTCCTGATCATCATACGCCCAAGGCCTCAAATGAGGTCCTATAAAAGCCATGGCTACTACTATAATCAATATAATAATACTCATGATAGCCAATTTATTTTCTTTAAGTCTTCTCCAAGCATCTGCCCAATAGGTAAGACTTGGCCTGACTATTTTGTCATAATTCATTTCATCTTTTCCAACAATTTCAAACATATCTTTAGATACATTTAGTTTTTCCGGCTGTTTTACATTAACGTCTGACATTTCTTCCCCTCCTTTACTCTAGACGGATCCTTGGATCAACTAATCCATACACAATATCTACTATAAACATCATGACAACTAATATAATAGCATAGAATACAGTTGTACCCATGATAAGTGTGTAGTCCTGCTGAGTAATACTTTGGACATAATGTTTACCTATGCCAGGTATTGCAAATATACTCTCTATAACAAAGGAACCTACTACTATTCCAGCTATAGAAACTCCCAATATTGTAACTACGGGAAGAATAGCATTTCTAACAGTATGTTTCCAAGTCACCTGATGGCGCGAAAGACCTTTTGCCTTAGCAGTTTTTATATAGTCTTGTCCCAATACATCAAGCATACTTGTTCTCATCATTCTTGCTATATAAGCTATCTGCCTTAATCCCAATGCTAATACAGGCATTACATAGTGAGCTGGCGTTCCCCATCTTGCCACAGGAAACCACTTCAATTTAACTCCAAAAGCATATTGAAAAAGTGCTGCAAATACAAAACTTGGTACCGAGACCCCTATTACCGCTATTACAATTACAAAATAGTCAAAGAACTTCCCACGATTGAGCCCAGCAATTATTCCAAATAGTACTCCCAATATTCCTCCTAGAGCTACTGCCATCAAACCTACCTTGGCTGAAACTGGAAAACCCTCCTGCAAAATTGTATTAACTGATCTGTTTTTGTATTTCATAGATATTCCTAAATCGCCTTTAAGAAGATTTTTAAGATAAGTTCCATATTGTACTATTAGTGGTTTATCTAATCCATATTTTATTTTAATTTTTTCCATGATTTCTGGTGGTATTTTTTTCTGATCTGTAAATGGATCTCCAGGTATTGCATGCATTAAAAAGAAAGTAATGGTCACTACAACCCAAATGGTTAAGATGGCCATCCCAGCTCTTTTTAAAGAGTAATTTAACATATGAACACCTCCAAAAAAATTTGTCGAATTTTATTGAATATTGCGATAATTCGCTTTGCCTATAGCCCTCCCCCCTTTAACTATAACTTTGTGGATTTAATTAAAGGGTTTCCTCCTTCAGTATTTTCTGAAGTTTGAGTTAACCCTTATAAAAAGCTTCTTTAATTTAAATATTCAGAAATTTTAAAATAGCATAACCTTTTGTTTTTTCTTATTATATTACTCGCTTTTGCATTTTATTTCAATTAAAAAAGCTTTAATATTCTATTAAGAAATTGTAATATATACTTGAAATTATCTCTCGGAGATAATTTCAAGTATCATTTTATTAACAAGTTGTGGATTTGCCTTGCCTTTGCTCATTTTCATAACCTGACCTACTAAAAATCCCAATGCTCTATCTTTTCCATTTCTATAATCTATTATAGACTGTTCATTTTCATCTATTACCTTTTCTACTATGTTTTTTAGTTCTCCTTCATCACTTATCTGCATAAGTCCTTTTTCTTTGACAATATCATTTGCAGGTTTCCCAGTATCAAGCATGTCTTTTATAACTTTTTTCCCAATATTGTTACTTATTTTGCCTTCATCAATAAGAGAAATGAATTCAGCCAAATTCTTTGGAGTAAGTTTAAGTTCTTCAACTTCTTTATCTTCATCTTTTATCCACCTTAAAACGTCTCCCATAATCCAATTGCTAGCTTTTTTGGGATCAACTTCGTATTTAACTGTTTCTTCAAAGAAATTTGCCAATTCTTTTGTCTGAGTAAGTACTCCTGCATCATACTCTGGGATATCATATTGTTTTATAAATCTTTCTTTTTTGTCATGGGGAAGTTCTGGTAATTTACTTCTTATTTCTTCAATCCAATCATCCTCTATCTTCATTTTAACCAAATCAGGTTCTGGAAAATATCTATAATCTGCAGCATCTTCCTTACTTCTCATGACTATAGTTTCATTTTTTAGTTCATCCCATCTTCTAGTTTCCCTTACAGCATCTTTTCCTTGTTTTAAAAGGTTGATATGTCTCTTTTCTTCATATTCCATGGCTTTTACAGCAGCCTTAAAAGAATTTAAATTTTTAAGTTCTGTAATAGTAGTCCTTTTTCCTGTATCCTCATCAACTACATTTATATTTATATCACAGCGAAGGGAACCTTCTTCCATTTTACAGTCTGAAACTTCTATATATCTTAAAGTAGCTTTTAGTTTTTCAAGAAATTCTCTTGCTTCTTCTGGAGAATTCATATCCGGTTCTGTGACTACCTCGATTAAAGGCACACCACTTCTGTTGTAATCAAGAAGGCTTCCTCCATCTTCCGAGTGAATTGATTTTCCTGTATCTTCTTCTATGTGTATTCTTCTAAGTCTTATTTTTTTAGGCTCATTTTCATTTTCTATCTCTACATATCCTCCATCACAAAGAGGAATATCATATTGAGAGATCTGATATCCTTTAACTAAGTCAGGATAAAAATAATTTTTTCTGTCCATTTTAGTTTCATTTGCAATTTTTGAATTGAAAGCAAGTCCTGCTTTTATACCATATTCAACTACTTTTTTATTTATAACTGGAAGTGCTCCTGGAAGACCTAAACATACAGGACAACAGTGAGTATTTGCTTCTCCACCAAATTCAGTAGTACAGCTACAAAATATTTTTGATTTTGTCATGAGTTCAGAATGTATTTCAAGACCAATAATAGTTTTATAAGTCATTTTCTTCACCTCTATTTTTTTCATAAGTATAGGCAATGTTGAGAATTTTTTGTTCTTTAAATCTATCTCCAATAATTTGAAGTCCTACTGGAAGTCCATTTAAATTTCCACAAGGTACCGATATAGCACAAACTCCTGCTAAATTGACCGAAACTGTTAAAATATCTGACATATACATGGATAATGGATCATTTATTTTTTCTCCAATTTTAAATGGAAGTATTGGTGCTGTTGGAGAAATTATGGCATCATATTTTTCAAAAGCTTTGTCGAAATCTCTCTTTATAAGAGTTCTAATCTTTTGAGCTTTGTTGTAATAGGCATCATAGTACCCACTACTTAAGGCAAAAGTTCCAAGCATGATTCTTCTCTTTACTTCTTCACCAAATCCTTCACTTCTAGTATTTATATACAATTCATCTAAGTCTTTATAATTTTCAGCTCTGTATCCATATCTTATACCATCAAATCTGGCTAAATTGGAGCTAGCTTCTGATGTAGATATTATATAATAACAAGATAGAGCATATTCTGTATAAGGCAAAGATATTTCTTCAACTTCTGCTCCAAGGCCTTTTAAGACCTCTACTGCTTCTAATACCTTTGCTTTGACTTTTTCATCTATTCCTTCTCCAAAATATTCTTTAGGTAGTGCAAATTTCATTCCCTTTACATTTGAATTAAGTTCCTTTGTATAATCTATGCTTTTATTTTCTACAGATGTAGAATCTTTTTCATCATATCCTGCCAAAACACTCAACAATAGTGCAGTATCCTCTACATTTCTGGCAAAAGGCCCTATCTGATCAAGGCTTGATGCAAAAGCTATAAGACCATATCTGGATATAAGTCCATATGTAGGCTTAAGTCCCACAACTCCGCAAAAACTTGCTGGTTCTCTTACAGATCCTCCTGTTTCTGAACCTAATGATAGTGGTGCTTCAAATCCAGCTACTGCTGCTGCAGAGCCACCACTTGAACCTCCTGGGACCCTTTCTAAATCATGAGGATTTTTAGTTTTCTTGAAATAAGATGTTTCTGTAGAAGAACCCATAGCAAATTCATCCATATTGGTCTTTCCTATGATTATTGCGTCTTCTCTTTTTATTTTTTCTACTACTGTAGCATCATATGGAGAAACAAAATTTTCCAATATCTTTGAACCACATGTAGTCTTTATACCACGAGTTGCAATATTATCCTTAACAGCTATTGGAATACCTGCAAGCAATCCAACTTCCTCATTGTTGGCTATTTTCTCATCTATATTTCTTGCTGTTCTGAGAGCTTCATCTTTGGTCAAAGTAATAAATGCATCTATGTCTTTTTCAGTTTCTTCTATATTCTTGTAGTAGCTTTCTACAATTTCTATACTAGATATTTCTCTATTTAAAAGCTTTTTTCTAAGTTCTACAGCTGAAAGTCTAGTTATATCCAAAACACTCACCTCTCTAATCTATTACTTTAGGTAATTTAAAATACCCATATTCACTGTCTGGAGCATTTAATAGAGCTTCTTCTCTACTAAAGCTTTCTTTTACTTCATCTTCTCTCATAAATTGATAATTTGGATTTACTTGATAAGTAGGCTCTATATTTTCTGTATCTACTTCTTTTAACTTTTCTACATATTCAATTATCTTAGAGAACTTAACTGTAAAATCTTCCATCTCATCTTCATTGAAATTGAGCTTTGAAAGATTTGCTATATGCTTTACATCTTCTTTTGAAATCATTTTAAAACCTCCTTTACCTTATGAAATCAAGGTCATGTTCTTATTTTACCACTTGTTTAGCGAAAAAATCAAATAATGGTTTTTAGCCTATTTTCATCTATTATTTCAATTCCTAAACTCAATGCTTTTTCATATTTAGAACCTGGGTCTTCTCCTACTACAACATAGTCGGTTTTCTTGCTGATACTGCCTGATACCTTACCACCCATTTTTTCTATAATCTCTTTTAACTCATTTCTAGAAATCCCTTCTATAGTTCCTGTCAAAACCACAGTCTTTCCACTAAAGAAAGTATCCTCAAGGGTTTCACTTTCTTCATATTGAGGATTGACACCTTCATATAAAAGCTTGTCAATTCCCTCTAATATCTTTGAATCGTGGAAAAACTCTATGATGCTATTTGCTATAACATCTCCTACATCTGGAATAGTTATGAGTTCTTCATATTCGGCATCAAGAATTTTATCAAGAGATTTGAAATGATTGGCCAAATCTCTGGCAGTTTTTTTGCCAACATTGGGTATGCCTAGCGCATAGATAAAAGAATCTAATGTACATTCCTTGCTCTTTTCAATAGCTGAAAGCAAATTGTTAGTCTTTTTTTCTTTGAAACCTTCCAAATTTATGAGATCTTCATATTTTAGTTCATAAATTTGGGGTATATCAGTCAAATCCAGTTCCTCAAATAGTTTTTCAGCTGTTTTTTCATTGAATCCTTCAATATTCATAGCATCTCTACTAGCAAAATGTACCATTCTAGACACAAGTTGAGGTTTACAAGTCAGTGAATTTGGACAAAATATATGAACTCCATCTTGAACAAGTTCACTGCCACAAGAGGGACAATATTCAGGTTTCTTTATTTCTTCTGTTTCTTCCTCCGTATCCATAGTGCCCATTATTTCTGGTATGACATCATTGGAACGCCTGATTAATACATTGGAATTTATACTTACTTTTTTTCTTTGTATATCATCCCAGTTGTTTAAAGTTGCCCTTTTGACTGTGACTCCTCCAATTTCTACAGGAGATAAAATGGCTGTTGGAGTTACTTTCCCAGTTCTTCCTACATTCCACTCAACTTCTAATAGTTTTGTAGTTGTCTCTTCCGCTTCAAATTTATAGGCTATGGCCCAACGAGGAAATTTTTGAGTATACCCAAGAATTTCTCTAGTTCTCATATCATTTATTTTGATAACTATTCCATCTGTCAATACATCAAGTTTTTTTCTTTCAGTATCTACTCTTTCTATTTCCTCCACTACTTCATCAATTGTTTCATAAAGTTTTAAATATTTATTTACTGGGAGCCTATTTTCTCTTAAAAATTCCAACATTTCTATATGGGTTTCAAACTTTTTGCCTTCTATATATCCTACATTGTAAAAATACCCTATAAGATTTCTTTCCTTTGTAACTTTTGGATCTAAATTTCTAAGAGCTCCTGCAGCAGCATTTCGTGCATTTTTTAGAGGCTCAACATGAATTTGGTTGTATTTTTCCAGAGCAGATAATGGCATGAGGCCTTCCCCTTGAATCTCAATTGTCCCCTTAAAATCTATCTTAAGTGGAATAGGCTTTATAGTCTTTATTTGAGAAAGTATGGCTTCTCCAACTTCCCCATTTCCCCTTGTAGCACCTTCTACAAGCTCTCCATTTTTATAGGTAAGATTTATAGTCAGCCCATCAAATTTGTATTCTACTACATAAGTAGGTTCAGGCAATTTGTCCTCATGGATAGTATTGTATTCCTCTATCAATTTTCTCACTCTTTTGTCCCAATTCTTTAGTTCTCCTATGCTTTGACTTTTATCTAGACTCCATAGTTTTCCCAAATGGACATGCTTTTGAAATTTTTCAAGAATTTCTCCACCTACTCTTTGAGTAGGTGAATAAGGTAGTACTACTCCTGTTTGTTTTTCCAACTCCACCAATTCATAATAAATCTTGTCATATTCCCCATCGCTTAATTTAGGATCGTCTAATGTATAATAATGATAATTTAAATCCTCTATGATATCTATAAGTTCTTTCATTCTCTCTATATTATCCATAGTATCCTCTCCTTAAATAACTTCTATGGGAGCAATAGAAAGTAGCAACTTCTTTAACCCTTTGTCTTCAAAAGCAACAACTACTTCTGTATCCATCCCTTTGTCTTTTAATTGAACTACCGTACCTACTCCCCACAATTTGTGTCTAACTTTTGACCCAACTTTTACCTCGTCTTTGTTGTCTTTTAAATCAGGAGCCTTTGTATCTCTTCTTGTAAATTCTTTCACAATTACATCTTTTTTAGTCATTTCTTTATTTTTGTCATTAGTCTCTACATATTCCAAAGGTATTTCTTTTAAAAATCTAGAAGGTACAGAATAAGTAGTACTTCCATATATGGTTCGCATATTTGCATAGGAAATAAACAATTGCTCCTCAGCCCTTGTTATAGCTACATAGCATAGTCTTCTTTCTTCTTCCAATTCACTTTCACTGTCAATAGCTCTGGCAATAGGAAATAGTCCTTCTTCCATACCCACCAAAAATACTACTGGAAACTCTAATCCTTTGGCACTGTGGACAGTCATCATTGTCACAGCTTCATTTACATCAGCTGTCTTGTCTGTATCAGAAAGAAGGGAGACATTGGCCAAGAAATCTTCCAAATTTCCATCTACATTTTGCATCTCAAAATCTACTGCAACAGAAATAAATTCCTTCAAGTTCTCTATTCTGCTGGTAGATTCAACGCTATTCTCTTCTTCCAGCTCTTTAATATATCCAGTTCCATATACTACTTCCTCTATAAAATCCTTTAAGCCCATAACTTGACTCATAGCAATATATTTATTTATCATATCCGTAAATTTTTTTAAATTGTTCATTGCTCTTTGTGAAAGACCTTGTACATCTTCTATATCTAAAAGAGTGCTATAAAGGCTTTCTCCTTTTCCTTGAGCATGTTTCGCTACCTTTTCCAATGTCACATTTCCTATTCCTCTTTTAGGAACATTTATGATTCTCTTTAGAGAAACATCATCCAATGGATTTTGAATAAGTCTCAAATATGCAATGATATCCTTTACTTCTTTTCTATCATAGAACTTAAGTCCCCCTACAATTCTATAGGGTATATTTCTTCTCATGAAAACTTCCTCAAAATTTCTAGATTGAGCATTTGTCCTATATAGTATAGCAAAATCCCTATACCTGCATTTCCCCTCATCTGTCAATTCCATTATTTTTTCAGCTACAAGACTACTTTCTTCACGTTCATCAAAAGTCATATTTATACCTATAGGATTTCCTTCCTTATTAGTTGTCCAAAGAGCCTTGTCTTTTCTTTCATTGTTGTTTCTAATGACAGAATTAGCTACATTCAATATGTTTTTAGTAGAACGATAATTTTGTTCTAATTTAATTATTTTCGTATTGGGAAAATCCCTCTCAAAATTCAAGATATTCCCTATATCTGCCCCTCTCCATCCGTAAATCGAATTATGGACTACAATATCTTCACAAACATATTGTCTAAAATTAGGAACTGAAATATCATATACAAATCCACTATATTCTTCAACCGAAGTTTCACTTACTATATCTTCAACTATTTTCCCATTTTCATATACTGGAATACTCATATTGGGTCTTATATGAGAAGCAGGAATATAATTAAAATAATTATCTTCAGTTAATCTAGCTCTTTTTACAACTTCTATATTTGCATCTAAGGCCTCAATTTTCTTTACATAATCCACTGCCTCATCATATCCTACTCTTTCCGTCTCTACCCTCCAAGTTTCCCTATTTCCATTTCTCGTAGGAAAGCCTGAATCTATGAACCTTTCTTTTAAATTTTCACCACTTGTATTAAAACAAATTTTATGGCTATACCATCCTGATTCTATACCACTTTTTTTCCCACTAAAAAAACTTAAATTGACAATTCGTCTTATAGACTGCCCCCTAATGATAGCATTTGCTCTATGATGTGGATATTCTTCAAACAGCAGCAAATCATCCATTAGTTTTACTACATTATTCCTTGTATCTATTCCCTCAAATAATCTATCTATATGCTTTTGATCCATAGTTAAATTTCTACCTACTGCGTGATAACAACAAGTGGGTATTTGATACTTTAAAGAAAATAATTGTTCATAAAATACTGCTTCTTGTTTGCTTTTACATGTTCTTATAATCCAGGCTTTATCTCCATGTTCCTGATTTAATCTAACCATAAGTCCATTTACTATCTCCTTGTCCCTTGACCTTACTCCTTGAGTCATACCTATTCTATATCCTTTATCTAGTCTATACATCAAATAAACATAGTAAACACCTGGTTCTGGATTAAGTTTGCCAAACATTATGTGATTTGGGGTAGTTTTAATTATCTTTCCTGATTTAGTTTTTATCTTTATTACAGGCCCTTCATACCTTTTCTTCATTATTTTCTCAATAGTTCCTTCTAAAATTTCTCCCTTGCCAGCAGCTGAATAAATTTTATTGCATTCTTTTAACTCTTCCACAGAGATATCTCCATTTACTGTAGCAATTTTAGAACCTTCAACGACACACTGATCATCATCCCCCACAACACATAAATTCTTGTACCTTTGAGAAAGTAAATGAACAAGTTCATATTGAGTGCCATTTGTATCTTGGTACTCATCTACATAAATATATCTGAATTTCTTTTGATAATATTCAAGTATCTCAGGCTTTTTGCTTAGTAATTCAACAGCTTTCAAAATCAAATCATCAAAATCCAGTGCATTGTTCTTCTTGAGTTTTTCCTCATATAGAGCATATAATTCTCCTATATTTCTTTTATAATAATCTCCATAATTTTCATTTATATAAGAATCTGGTTTGACCATAGTATCTTTTAATGAACTTATAGTACTCAATATAGACTTTTCTTTAAATGTTTCAGTATTGAGATTTTTTTCTTTTATACACTCTTTTATGACAGTTTTTTGATCATCAGTATCATATATGACAAAACTTCTATTGTATCCTATCTTATCAATATCTCGTCTTAAAATCCTCGCACATATAGAGTGAAAAGTCCCTATCCATATATCATCTATCTTGTCTCCAACAAGACTTCTAACTCTCTCTTTCATTTCATTGGCAGCTTTATTTGTAAAAGTTATGGCCAAAATATTTCCCGGGAAAACTCCCTTTTCTTCAATCATATAGGCTATTTTGTGAGTAAGTACCCTGGTCTTTCCACTACCTGCTCCAGCCAATATAAGTAGTGGCCCTTCTGTATGTAAAACCGCTTCCCTCTGTTTGTCATTTAAACCTTCCAAAAAATTCATTTACTTCACCCTTCCTATCAAGGGGACAGTTCTCCTGTGTCCTTTTTGTCCCCTTTTCTTATACATACTATTATAATGGAAATAATGAAAAAACCCTAGCCTAAATGACTAAGGTTTAAAAAAATATTATTTAGCTTTTATTCTAGCAATATCCCTCCAGTTGTCAGCGGTATTAATTTCTATTCTGGAGAGATCTGATTTCATATCTTCTATTTGCCCAGTAATTTCCACATGCCTATCAGCATTGTTTACTTCAATATCGTCCATTTTATTTTCAAGTCTATCAAATCTTTCATTTGTTTCTTTTCTAAAATCTTTTACTTCAACTTCAACATTATCAATTCGTCCGTTTACTTCTTTAAATTTATCTGTTGTTTCTTTTCTAAAATCTTTCATCTCAACTTCAACATTATCAATTCGTCCATTTACTTCTTTAAAGCCTTCTTGCATTTCGCCTCTTACATTCTTAAATTCTTCTTGCATTTCGCCTCTAAAATTTGCAAATTCTTTTTGCATTTCATTATACATTTTAGTCATCAGTTCAAATAATTTTTCTTCATTATCCATAGTATTCACCTCCTGTTTTGTATTTTTATAAGCCATTTTTCCCAATCTCATCTTTCACCATCCGAAGCAAAGTTGTCTGTTTTATATTTTTATTATATACTATATTGTCTCTAAAATAAACATTCATTGAAAAATATGTATATCAAATAAGTGGAAATAAAAAACCCTAGTCTAAATGACTAAGGTTTGAAATCAACAACACTCCCTATGCTTCGTGCAGATATAAGGTCTACACCTGTATTTAAAATATTTTCAATGACGATATCTCCTTCTCTAATAGGAGGTTCTATTTCAACTTTGTTTATGACTTTCATACAATCAAACATTTTTCCTTTGGGTATGCTTCCTTTGGTGACTACAGGTAGTCTCTTATGAGAACTATTTTTCAATTTTACAGTGCTTGTCAAAACTCTGGTAGGATTTGTGACTTCTTTTATTCCATATTCTTCTCCTCTTTTGCAGGTATTCCCTTCTACAATATATCCCCATTCCTTTGTATCATCTTTGGTTATAGTGAGCCTACATCCCCTTGGACATACTATACATGTCTTTTCATATTGTTCCATATCCTACACCTCGCTTTCCACATACACTGTCAAATTGTCTATATCTTTACATTTGAGCATTTCCCTATCTAGTATTATCTCTTCCATTTCTCCAGGGGTTAATTGTATCTTTTTTATTTCTTTTAATACAGTGTCATTTTTCTTTACAACTAATTTAGAATTTTTATATATACCTGTGACTCTCATGAATAAACTTATATCATCTTCTACATTTTCTACTCTTATCTTTTGAGGCACTATATATCTAATTCCTTCTCCAGGAATTGTTTCAATTGTCCTATCATCTTCTTTTAATTCACCTTTTACATATTTTGCAGCATATTTTCCTGCTTTCAAACTTTCCATAGTCACATTGTCTACTAAATCATGGACATGAACTACATTTCCACAGGCAAATATTCCACTGACACTAGTTTCCATGGACTCATTGACTACTGGTCCTCCTGTCACTGGATGAATTTCTACTTCTGCCTTAGTAGAAAGTTCATTTTCGGGAATAAGTCCTACTGAAAGAAGCAATGTGTCACATTCATAATAGCGTTCTGTACCAATTACAGGATTTTTATTTTCATCAACTTCTGCAACTACAACCCCTTCTATTCTATCTTTTCCCTTTATCTCTATAACTGTATGGTTTAATAAAAGAGGAATATCAAAATCATGTAGACATTGTACAATATTTCTATTTAGTCCACTGGAATAAGGCATTATTTCTACTACCGCTTCTACTTCGGCTCCTTCCAGCATAAGCCTTCTAGCCATGATAAGACCTATATCTCCTGAACCAAGTATGACTACTTTTTTGCCTACTTGATATCCTTCTATATTTATAAATCTTTGAGCAGTACCAGCTGTAAATATTCCTGCTGGTCTTGTTCCTGAAATCGATATAGCTCCTCTTGGTCTTTCTCTACAGCCCATAGCAAGAACTATTGCCTTTGCATTTATATTTATAAATCCATCAATTCCATTTATAGAACTAATAGTTTTATCTTTGTTTATATCTAAAACCATAGTATCTAATTTATATTCAATTCCCATTTTCTTCAATTCATTTATAAATCGTTCTGCATATTGAGACCCTGTAAGTTCTTCTTTAAATACATGAAGTCCAAAACCATTGTGAATACATTGCTTAAGTATTCCTCCAAGTTCTTTATCTCTTTCTATGACAAGGATATTTTCTATCCCTTCTTTTTTTGCTTCAATGGCCGCTGCAAGTCCAGCTGGCCCTCCTCCAATGACTACAATATCATAATCCACCAAAATCACCCCTTTCTTAAACTTCCTTTGTTTGTCCGATTAAAATATATGAATCCACTCCATCTTTAACTATTTCAGTCATATCTTTATTTAATTCTCTTGCTAATATTTCCATGACTCTTGGAGAACAAAATCCACCTTGGCATCTTCCTGTACCCGGTCTAGTTCTTTTCTTGACTCCATCTACAGTAGTAGCTCCTGCATTTCTATGGATACAATCTACTATTTCACCCTCAGTTATACTTTCACATCTACAGATAATTCTTCCATACCTTGGATCTTTTTTTATCAACTCATTTTTTTCTTCATCACTTAACTCATTAAATCTTATGACTTTTCTCCTTTTAGAGTTGAAATTCTCTTTTTCTTTTAATCCTCCTGATATCTCTTTTAAAAGTTCTACTACATACTCTGCAATAGCTGGTGAAGACGTAAGTCCTGGAGATTTTATTCCTGCTACATTTATGAATCCCTTAGCGTCTATTGCTTCCCCAATTATGAAATCTTCTGTACTAGGTTCGTTTCTAATTCCAGTGAAATTGGTGATATTCTTGCCAAAAGGTATTCCCTCTACGCTCTTTTGTGCAACTTTCTTTATCTCATTTAATCTATCTTTTGAAGTTTCTTTTGATTCTTTTGATTCTGCTATTTCATTGTCCGGACCAATCATCAAATTCCCATGAACAGTAGGAGTGACTACTACTCCTTTTCCATAAGACTTTGGACATTGAAAAATCACCGTGTTAACCATGTCTCCTACACTTTTATCAAGGACAAAGTATTGACCATTTTTAGGTATTATATCAAATTTCTCATTAGATACCATGCTATTTATCTTATCTCCATATACTCCTCCACAGTTTATAATATACTTTGCATTAAGCTTCTTTTCTGTAGTTTCTATAAGATATCCTTCTTCTACTTTAGATATATTCAACACTTCGTTGTTTAAAAGCAATTCAACTCCATTATCAACTGCATTTTCTGCAAGAGCTATGGCCAATTCCCAAGGACTTATAATACCTGCTGTAGGTGCATAAAGAGCTTTTGTCACTTTTTTGCCGATATTGGGCTCTAATTTTTCTATTTCTTCTTTATTTAATATTTTTAATTGAGGCACACCATTTTTTTGTCCTCTTTCATACAATTCATCTATAGTTCTCTCATCTTCCTCATCAAAACCAAGTACCAATGAACCTATTCTCTTGAAGGGCACATCCAATTCCTCACAGACTTTGTCAAACATAGGATTGCCCTTCACATTGAATTTAGCCATATTGGTCCCAGGTTTTGCATCATAGCCAGCATGAACTATGCCAGTATTTGCTTTTGTACAACCATTTGATATATCGTTTTCTCTTTCTATAAGCACAATTTCTAAATCATATCTTGACAATTCTCTGGCTATAAAAGTCCCAACAATTCCCGCCCCTATTATTGCTACATCATACATAAAAATCCCCTCCTTGTTTCACATATACCATACTTTTTCATTGCTTGTAGATATAGCTATAGCTCCTGAATTTAAACTTTGAATCACATCCTCTTTATCCATTATGAGTCCACCAGTGATTATAGGTATATTTGTTTCTTTAAAAATCTTCTTCACTATTTTAGGCATTATTCCAGGCAATATCTCCACAGCATCTGGCTTTGTACTTTTTATAGACCTTATTCCTGTGTCTAGAGACAGAGAATCCAGTATAAATAATCTTTGTATTGTTAAAATATCCAGTTCTTTGGCAAGTTTAATTAAATTGCTTTTTGTAGTAATAATTCCATCTGGCTTCACATTTTTGACTATATACTCCAGTCCCCAATTGTCTTTAGAAATACCATCTACTAAATCTAGATGGACATAGACCCCCTTTTCGTGAGATTTGATTTTATACACTATGTCTTCTAGATTAAATATATTTCCCGTTAATAGAAATATATTTTCACAAGGCGAATTTAATGCACTATTTAAATTATTTAAATCATTTACCGCTGCTATAATAGGGTTTTGTGCTATTCTAGAATAAAAGCTATCTCCCATTTTTAGCCCTCCTATTTTCATCTCCTAAAAAACAAAAAAGTGCACCGCCAAACCTGTCCCCAAGTTTTTTGATACACTCTCATTTTCTCATTTTATATTTAATTTATGCTGATTGTATTTATTATATCATCTTTATGATTTAATGTAAATATAACAGCAAATTTTCTATATATTTTCTTTCATAAATTTTAAATCTTCTTCTGTATAATTTTTATTTGTAAAATCCCCATGTTTGACAAACAACATGCAGAAAAGTGCTGCTCCAAAGGCAATACATGAATAGATAAACAATGGCTTATAGCTATGAGCCATATCTCTTATCCAACCAAATAATATAGGGCTTACAATTGCAGCACAAGATGAGAAAAAGTAATAATAACCCGTATAAGTTCCAACTCCACCTTTTGGGGCCATTTCTACTACCATTGGATAAGAATTTATATTTATAAAAGCCCAGAACATTCCTCCAATAATTAAGAGAACAATCATAGCAGAAATATTCTTTACAAATATCAATAAAGTAAATACTGTTAATGCTCCTACAATACCTAACAATATGGTCTTCTTTCTTCCCAATTTCGTCCCTACAAATCCAGCAGGTATGGCAAAAATCAAAAATGAAAGGGAAAAAGAAGTTAATATCATAGAAGCTTTTCCTGGATCAATACCCAATTCATATTGACCATATAGTGAAAAGAAAGTTTCTACAGCATTGAAACCTGTAAACCAGAAAAATATTGCAAACAATATGAAAAGTAAACTTTTACTTTTATCTATATCTTTTTCTTTATTTTTGACCTTTGCTTTTTCTTCTACTATTTCAGGCTCTTTTATGAAAATATATAATAATATAAGTGCCATTGTCATGATTATGGAAGACATGTAGAAAGGATAAGCAGTTCCTTTTTTATATAGAAATCCTCCCAATCCATAAGCTATAACAGCAGCCAAACCTCCCATGAAATTTATAACTCCATTGGCTTTGCTCCTAAGATGACTAGGTGTTACATCAGGCATAAGTGCTACTGTTGGAGCTCTAAATATACTCATTGCAAAATTCATAAGTATAACAAAAGTCATGAGCATAGGTAAACTATTAGCACTAGGTATAAGAGAACAAAAAATTGCTGCCAAAGGTACTCCAATCAATAAATATGGCATTCTCCTACCAAATCTGGTATTGGTCTTGTCACTTAATGCTCCAAATATTGGTTGAAATATTACTGCAAACAAATTGTCTATAGTCATTACTGCCCCTATGAGAGTAGTGCTCTTGATATAATTTTCTAGCATTATAGGTACAAAAGAATTATAAACTGGCCATACAATACTTACTGAAAAAAATCCCAATCCTAAAACAAACGTTTTCCTGTAGTCTAATTTTTCTTGCCCCACTTAACCCACCCTTTCTATATGATGATTATAATTTATATCTAATTATTCTACATATTTTTCAATAAACCTTCATTTAAAAAAATTTCTCCCTAGGGAGAAATTTTCATATTTCATCATCTTCTTTTTTTGGATAACCTAGCCTATCTAGTACTAAATTATATCCATCTGCTCCATAATTAAGAGCTCGACTGATTCTACTTATAGTAGCTGTACTGGCACCAGTTTTAGCTTCAATTTCATTGTATGTCTTATTCATTCTAAGCATCTTGGCTACTTCAAGTCTTTGGGCAATAGATTGTATTTCTTTTACAGTGCATATATCTTCAAAAAAGCGATAACATTCTTCTAAGTTTTCAAGTTTAAGTATTGCTTCAAAAAAAGAGTCTATCTGTTCATCTTTTATTTTAGAGTTGTAACTCATCAGCACACCTCCTTTATTACTTTATTCTATTCTACTTTAACTTGAAAAAACCTTCTAAAAAATATTTTTTAACACTTTTTTAATAAAATTGGCATTTTTTCTATGAGTTATAATGAGTTATAAGAAAAAATCTAGGACATTTTATCCCAGATTTTTTTATAACTCACTTTATTTAGAACAAGCCGACAATTTCTCCATTTGACAAAATATCCATATTATTTGCAGCTGGTACTTTTGGAAGCCCTGGCATAGTCATTATATCTCCTGTAAGAACTACTAAAAATCCTGCTCCAGCAGATATTCGAATTTGCCTTACTTCTATCTTGAACCCTTTTGGCCTTCCGAGTAATTTAGGATCATCTGATAATGAATACTGAGTTTTAGCCATACAAATAGGCATCTTATCTAATCCCAATTTTTCAATTTGTTTTATATCCTTAATACATTTTTGAGTAAATTCTACTCCATCGGCTCCGTATATTTCTTTAGCAATTTTTTCTATTTTTTCTTTTACAGACAAATTCACATCATATAGTGGTATAAATTCAGAAGGGTTGCCTTCAACAACTTCAACTACTTTTCTAGCTAACTCCTCTCCACCTAGGCCACCTTTTGCCCAAACTTGTGTGAGAACTGCTTCTGCTCCCAATTCCTTACATCTATTTTTCACATATTCAACTTCAGCTTCTGTATCTGTTGGAAATTCATTTATAGCAACTACTGCAGGTACTCCATATTTTTGGACATTTTCTATATGTTTTTCTAGATTTTCAAAACCTTTTTTAAGTGCCTCTAAATTTTCTTTGTTTAGTTCTTCTTTTGGCACTCCACCATGATTTTTAAGAGCTCTAACTGTAGCCACTATAACTGCTGCATCTGGTTTTAACCCTGCAAATCTACATTTGATATCAAAGAATTTTTCTGCTCCCAAGTCAGCACCAAATCCTGCCTCTGTAACTGTATACTCAGCTAATTTCAAAGCCATTTTTGTTGCCAATACACTATTGCAACCATGAGCAATATTGGCAAATGGCCCTCCATGAATAAACACAGGAGTATTTTCCAAAGTTTGTACCAAATTTGGTTTTATAGCATCTTTAAGTAATAGAGCCAATGGTCCTGCTGCATTTAAATCTCTTGCATAAACTGGTTCCCCACTGTAATTGTAAGCTACTATGATATTGCCTATTCTTTCCTTTAAATCTTGTAGATCATCAGCCAAGCAAAGAATAGCCATAACTTCTGATGCTACAGTTATATCAAAACCATCTTCCCTTGGAACTCCATTTGGTTTTCCACCAAGACCGATAACTATATTTCTAAGGGATCTATCGTTCATGTCCATAACTCTCTTCCAAGTAATACGTCTTGGATCTATATTTAGCTGATTTCCTTGATGAATATGATTGTCTATAAGAGCTGAAAGTAAATTGTTAGCTGTAGTTATAGCATGAATATCTCCAGTAAAATGAAGATTTATATCCTCCATAGGTACTACTTGAGCATATCCTCCACCTGCAGCTCCACCCTTAACTCCAAAACATGGTCCAAGAGAAGGTTCTCTAAGAGCTGATATGGCAGTTTTGCCAATCTTGTTAAGTCCCATACTTAAACCAATATTTACAGTAGTCTTTCCTTCTCCAGCTGGAGTCGGATTTATAGCTGTAACCAATATAAGCTTTCCATTTGACTTGTCTTCCATTCTCTTTAATACATCAAGGGAAACCTTAGCTTTATATTTTCCATACAGTTCTAAATCATCTTCTTCTAGCCCTACTTTTTTAGCTACTTCTACAATAGGTGCCATTTTAGCTTCTTGTGCAATTTGAACATCAGTTTTCATCTTTTCCCTCCTTGTTCTTCCTATCTTCTTATTCCATAAGATGAGTTTCTAGTATTTGTTCTATCCTTAGTCCTTCCAGCCCCAAATAGTATTCCAAGGAATTTAATAAATATTCAAGTTTAACTGGGCCAACCAATTCGCTTCCTGTAACAGCTACTCCATAACGTTTAGCCTCCTGTTTTACAAATTCATAAGCTCTGTAAAGAGGAGTTTTGGAACAGTCAAACATATTTATTGAAACTACTACTCCATCTCTTTCAGGAAATTTAATTCCTACTGCCCTTACTGTTGAAAATCCACCACTTGGTCCTCTAAGTCCCTTTGCTATAGCTTTGGCAACGTTTACATCTTCTGTATCCAAAAACACATTGTAAGCAGTTAAACCTTCCATATCAGCGCTCACAATAGTTGCTCCTGCCTTTGGATCCAATTTCCCATCTACACTTAAATCTGGTTTTCTTTCTTCATAATTGGGATCTGTTTTTTCTTCTAACAATTTTCTAAGGCCTTCATATTGGCCTTTTCTTATGAAAGAAATGCCTTTTTTGTTTTCAGTTCTTGCATTTTCAGCAGAGTAGAAAATAGGCACTTTATATTTTTCAAATAGTTCTCTTCCTATTTCTTCTGCCAATTCTACACATTCTTCCAAAGTAATATTTTTAAATGGGAAAATAGGTATAGTGTCTTGAGCTCCAATTCTTGGATGAGTTCCTTCTTGTTTTTCCATATCTATTAACTCATAGGACTTACCTGCCATGTTTATAAGAGCTTTTTTTAGAGGCTGAGGTTCACCAATAAGAGTGACTACAGTTCTATTGAAATCATATTCCGGTTCATAACTAATTAATTTTACTCCTTCTATGTCTCTAACCTGATCTACAATAGCTTCAATGACGGGTTTTCTTCTACCTTCACTAAAATTTGGAACTGCTAAAACATATTGTTTTTGGTTAATCATGAATATACCTCCTATATTATATTTTCCCTATTAGAATAGCATAAAACTTTTTTTTAAACTTTGTAGAATAATTATAAAAATTGTTCTTTGTTTAAAAAAAGCTATATATTTATATGCCTGTTTCATAAGACTACTACTCTATAGGAGGCACATCTTCTCTTATATTCATGATAAAACCCTGATTGTATATATACTATAAAGTTTTTCAAATATCTGCTATATCATTTCTATATTTCATTCCTTGGAAATAGATTTTCCCTATCCCATTATAAACCTTTTTTCTTGCCTTTTCAAAATTTTCTCCAAGACATGTAACAGAAAGAACTCTTCCTCCATCTGTCAAAAGCTTCCCATTCACTATTTTAGTTCCATTGTGAAAAAGAATCAACTCTTTATCTAAATTTTCTACTCCAGAAATTTCTTTTCCCTTTTCATATTTTTTTGGATACCCCTCCGACGTAGCTACTACTGTTACACAACATTTATCTGACCACTTTAAATCTTCTTTTCTAATAGTTCCATCTATAGTCTTCTGGAATATATCCGCTATATCACTTTCAAGCCTAGGAAGTACTACTTCTGTTTCAGGATCTCCAAATCTTACATTGAATTCCAATACTTTTGGCCCATCTTCTGTAAGCATAAGTCCTATAAATAAAATTCCTTTATAATCAATACCTTCTTCTTCCAATCCTATTTTTATATTTTGAAGAACAGTTCTATCTATTTCTTTAAGAATATCTCTAGTCAAAGCTGGATTTGGTGAAAAACATCCTACCCCTCCTGTATTAGGACCTAAATCTCCATCATATATCTTTTTATAATCTCTAGCACTCTCCAAAGGAATAATCTTCCCATTGGACACAAGACAAAGCAAAGAAGTTTCTATTCCTGTTAAAAATTCTTCTATAATAATATTTTCCCCAGCAGAACCAAATACTTTTTCACTCATCATATCTTTTATAGACTTTTTAGCTTCTTCTTCTGACTGACAAATGACTACTCCCTTTCCTAAACAGAGTCCATCAGCTTTTATAACTAATGGATATAAAAATTCGTCAAGGCCCTTTAAGGCTTCCTCTAGATTTTTAAAGCTCCTATACTTTCCTGTAGGAATGTGGTATTTTTTCATAAATTCTTTTGAATATATTTTACTTCCCTCAAGAATAGCTCCTTCCATTCTAGGCCCAAATATTCTCAAACCTTCTTCCTCAAATCTATCAACAATTCCAGATACCAATGGATCCTCTGGACCTACAACAGTTAAGTCTATACTATTAGTCTTTGCAAAACTCAAAAGAAGTTCTATATCTTTAGGATTTATATTTACATTTTCCGCTATACTACTAGTACCTCCATTTCCTGGAGCACAATATATTTTACTTACTCTTTTGCTTTGAGCTAATTTATAACACAAAGCATGTTCTCTTCCTCCACTACCTATAACTAAAACTTTCAAATATATCCCTTCTTTCTCATAAGTTTTTAGTGTTTGAAATGTCTCATGTGAGTAAATACCATGGCAATTCCAGCTTCATCTGCTGCCTGTATAGATTCTTCATCTCTAATAGAACCTCCAGGTTGAATAACCGCAGTAACTCCTACCTTTGAAAGAGCATCTATAGAATCTCTAAAAGGGAAAAATCCATCCGATGCAATGACGCTTCCCTTTACCTTTTCCATGCCATGTTCTATAGCCTGATCTACAGCCCATATTCTATTTACTTGCCCCATGCCAATGCCTATAGTTCCACCATCTTTAGCTAATACTACTGAATTGGATTTAGTATTTTTTACAGCTTTCCAAGCAAAAAGCAAATCCTTCATTTCTTCTTCTGTTGGTTTTCTTTTAGTGACAATTTCCAATTCATCTTGAAGAAGCATCTTGTCTCTTTCTTGAATCAATATACCACCTAATACCTTTTTTACATCCCAAGATTTATAATCATTTTTCATAATATGATCTAATTTAAGTATTCTTATATTTTTCTTTGAAGATAGTATTTCCAGAGCTTTCTCTGTATATGAAGGAGCTATGACTATTTCTATAAATATTTCATTTATAAGCTCTGCAACTCTCTCATCTAATTCTCTGTTTGCTGCTATTATTCCCCCAAATATAGATACTTTGTCACATTCATAAGCTTTTTTATAAGCCTCATAAATATCTTTTCCACTTCCAATACCACAAGGATTTGTATGTTTAACCGCTACCACTGTTGGTTCCTCATATTCCTTAAGTATTTCCAATGCTCCATTGGCATCATTTATATTGTTGAAAGACAATTCTTTTCCATGAAGTTTTATAGATCCGGCAATAGTACCTTGAACGTTTCCTACCTCTCTATAAAAAGCTGCCCTTTGATGAGGATTTTCTCCATATCTCAATTCTTCTTTTCCCTCAAAAGTCATACTAAGTTTTTCAGGAAATTCCACATTATCTATTTCATTGAAATAATTTGAAATAAGGCTGTCATAATGACTTGTATATTCAAATACTTTTCTTGCCAAATGTCTCCTTGTTTCTAATGTGGTTTGTCCATTGTTTTCTAATTCATTGAGAACTTTTTTATAATCTAAAGGATCTACAACTACTGTCACATATTTATAATTTTTAGCTGCTGCTCTAATCATAGAAGGTCCGCCAATATCTATATTTTCTATTATCTCTTCATGACTGACTCCTTCTTTATTTACTGTTTCCTTGAAAGGATATAGATTGTTGACTACTAAATCTATAGGACTTATATGAAGTTTTTCAAGAGTTGCTAAATGGCAACTATTATCTCTTATATGAAGTATTCCACCATGAATATTTGGATGAAGAGTTTTCACTCTTCCATCAAAAGCTTCAGGAAATCCTGTTATATCTTGAATATCTATTACATTTATGCCTTCCCCTTCAAGAACCTTTTTAGTTCCCCCAGTAGATATTATCTCCCAACCTAAAGAAACTAATTTCCTTGAAAATTCTACAATGCCACATTTATCCCAAACACTGATTAAAGCTCTTTTCACAATATCACCTCATTATGATTACTTTTCTTCCATCTAACAATATTTTCCCATCACAAAAGTATTTTACTGCTTCAGGAAGTATTTCATGTTCTACTTTCAAAACTCTTTCCTTCAAAGACTCTACCGTATCATCATCCTTCACCTGTACTATTCTTTGAAGTATTATAGGACCTGTATCTGTACCTTCATCTACAAAGTGAACTGTAGCTCCAGAAAATTTCACACCATATTTAAGAACTTCTCTGTGAACCCTTTCTCCATAATATCCACTGCCGCAAAAACTAGGTATCAAAGATGGATGTATATTTATAATTCTTCCCTTATATTCTGTGACAAATTTCTTTGATAGTACCTTTAAATACCCTGCCAGTACCACCAGTTCTATATCTCTATTTTTAAATTCTTCTATTATAGCATCATTGTATTCTTCTTCTGTAGAATACTTTTTTCTATCCATCCAAATAGCATCTATACCTTCTCTTTTTGCCCTTACAAGACCATAGGCATCTTTTTTATTTGAAAGGACCAAGGATATTTCTCCATTTATGTATCCATTTTTTACTTTATCTATGATGCATTGAAGATTGGTACCACCACCTGAAATTAAAACTCCTATTTTTACTGGTTGCATAAGATTATTTTCTCCTCTTTTCTCTGAATTTCTCCAAGAAATACTCCTTTCTCACCTTTTGCCTTTAAAAAATTCATGACACTATCAGCTTCAGTACTATCTACGGCAAATACCATTCCTATTCCCATATTAAATGTAGAGTACATTTCGTCTCTCTCAATTTTTCCACACTGTTCTATTAAGCTAAATATATAAGGAGTTTCTATAGCCTCGATATTCACAACAGCTGTAAGTCCTTCTGGCAACATTCTAGGTATATTTTCATAAAATCCTCCGCCAGTTATATGACTTATTCCCTTTATATTGAATTTTTTTATCAAATCATACATTAGATTTGTATATATTCTAGTAGGCTTTAATAGTTCTTCTCCTAATGTGGATTGAAATTCACTGAAATATTTATCAAGACTTATCTTTTCTTTTTCGAAAAATACTTTTCTCACAAGTGAATAGCCATTGCTATGAATTCCACTAGAAGATAGTCCTATGAGAACATCTCCTTCTTGTATTTTAGAACCATCTATTATATCTTTTCTATCTACTACTCCTACTCCAAATCCTGCAATATCATATTCTCCATCCGCATAAAATCCAGGCATTTCTGCAGTTTCTCCACCGATCAGTGCACATCCCGCCTTTACACAACCATTGGCTACACCTTCTACAATACTTGCCATTTTCTCTGGAATTAATTTCCCTGTAGCTATGTAATCAAGGAAAAATAACGGTTTCGCTCCTTGACACAATACATCATTTATACACATGGCCACGCAATCTTCCCCTATAGTATTATGTTTATCCATCATGAAGGCAATCTTTAACTTTGTTCCTACTCCATCAGTTCCAGATACAAGAATTGGCTCATTGTACTCTGAAGTATTTAGTGCAAACAATCCCCCAAATCCACCTATATCCGATACAACACCTTCTATATAAGTACTCTTTATGAATTGCTTTATCATACTGACTTCTTTGTATCCTGCTTCTTTATCTACTCCAGAATCCTTATATGTCAATTTCATAGTTTTTCTCCTCTCCTATTTAATTTTTGTGTATATCCATAGGATATATTCCATTTAAACATCCAGTACAATATACTCCTTCTTCTCCTGTTCCCTTTATGAGGTCTTTAAGTGAAAGATACTCAAGGGAATCTGCTCCTATACTTTCTCTTATTTCTTCAATAGATTTTTCCACAGCTATTAGATTCTTTTTTGTAGTATCCAATCCAAAATAGCAAGGATCCATTACAGGTGGAGAAGCAATTCTTAAATGAACTTCTTTAGCTCCTGCACTTTTTAGCATTCCCACTATTCTTCTCATAGTAGTCCCCCTAACTATTGAATCATCTACAAGAACTACCCTTTTCCCTTCAACATTTTCCTTTAATACATTTAATTTTAACCTGACTCCTTGTTCTCTGAGTTCTTGAGTAGGTTCTATAAAAGTTCTTCCTATATATTTGTTTTTTATAAGGCCTTCTGCATAAGGTATCCCTGATTGTTCCGCATAGCCAATAGCCGCAACTGTTCCTGAATCTGGTGCAGAGATAACTATATCCGCCTCTGCTGGACTAGCCTTAGCTAGAAGTTTTCCCGCTTCCCTTCTTGCAAGATATACACTGACTCCATCAATTTTGCTATCAGGCCTTGCAAGATATATAAATTCAAATATACAAAACTTTTTATCATATATTTTTTCGCTTTTTATGCTTTTTATTTTTCCATCTTTTATGACTACCATTTCTCCAGGTTCTACATCTCTAAAAAATTCAGCTCCTATAGTATCTAATGCACAAGTTTCCGAACTCAATATATAATCTTTCCCAAGCTTTCCTATACAAAGAGGCCCCATTCCATAGGGATCTCTCACTCCAATGAGTCTATCTGTAGTCATGAGTATCATAGTATAGGAACCTTTTATACTCTTTAATGCATTTACAATGGCCATTTCTATATCATCTTTGTGAAATCTTGCTATCAAATTTGCTACAACTTCTGCATCTGTATCTGTAGCAAATATAGTTCCCTCGTCTTCTAATTTTTCTCTGATTTCCTCAGCATTTATTATCTTTCCACTACTTGAAATAGCTAAAGCTCCTTTTTTATATCCTACTACCAAAGGCTCTGCATTTATGCTATTGGGTTCTCCATTGGTTCCATACTTTACATGAGCTACCCCAACATTTCCTCGAAGTCTATTTATGATTTCTTCAGAAAAAACTTCATGAGCCAATCCCAAATCCTTATGATAATCTATAAAACCATTATTGTTCACTGCCATTCCTGAACTTTCTTGTCCTCTATGTTGTAGAGCATATAAGCCATAATAAAGTATTTTTGAAATATCTCTGTTCTCTGTATCATATATTCCTATTATTCCGCACATTTTTTTATCTCCTTCTCACCTTTTCATCCATTTTTTCAACTTCTTCAGATATTTCCTCTTTATATTCCTTGAGCTTCTCTCTTAAGTTTTCATATTTTATAGATAGCATTTGAACAGCCAATATTCCTGCATTTTCTCCTCCATTTATAGCTACTGTAGCAACAGGAACTCCCTTTGGCATCTGTACTGTAGAAAGGAGGGAATCTAATCCATCCATAGTAGAGGATTTCACAGGAAGACCTATAACTGGCAGTGTAGTCACTCCTGCAATGATTCCCGCTAGGTGAGCAGCCTTTCCTGCCACTGCAATGATGACTTCTATACCCTTTTCCTCAGCAGAACTAGCAAAATCCATGGCTGTAAATGGAGTCCTATGAGCCGATATAACTCTAACTTCATATTCAATCTGAAACTTCTCTAAAATACCAATCGTTTTGTCTACCACTTCTTTATCCGATATACTTCCCATAACAATAGCAACTTTCATAAATATCCCTCCTGTGTTGGCTCCGCCAAAATTTTTCATATAAGTCCGAGAAGACTTATATGAAATACCCAATTCCTGCTTCAAATATCTTCTGATCTTTTTCTCCAGGGATGTTTTTGCAGATATTTTCTCCCATTCTTTCTGAATGACCCATTTTTCCTAATACTCTTCCATCAGGGCTAGTGATTCCTTCTATTGCCTCTACTGAACCATTAGGATTTATACCTACATATTGAGTAGCTATTTGTCCATTTTCTATGAGAATAGACAATTGTTTTTCATCTGCTATAAATCTTCCTTCCCCATGAGAAACAGGTATTGTATGAATATCTCCTACCTTTGTATTGTTGAACCAAGGTGATAAATTGGAAACAACCTTTGTATTGACCATAGTAGAAACGTGACTTCCTATTTTGTTGAAAGTAAGAGTCGGTGAATCACAATCTATATCTCTTATTTCTCCATAAGGTAAAAGTCCAAGCTTTATGAGAGCCTGAAATCCATTACATATTCCAAGCATAAGTCCATCTCTGTTTTTTAGAAGATTCATCACTGCTTCGCTTATATATGGGTTTCTAAACACCGTAGCTATAAACTTTCCTGACCCTTCAGGCTCATCTCCTGCACTAAACCCACCTGGGATAGCTATTATTTGGGATTCATTTATAAGCCTTACTATCTCACTAATAGAATAGTTTATATCTTTACTATTTAAATTTCTGAATACAAAAGTTTCTACCACACCTCCAGCCTTTTCAAAAGCATTTTTTGTATCCCATTCACAATTTGTACCTGGAAATACCGGTATAAAAACCCTAGGCTTTCCAATGCTCAATTTCTTATGAATCTTGTTTCCTTTCTTGTATTCTATACATCTTGGCACTTCTTTCACTTCTTCCGTGAAAGGAAATACATCTTTAAGAGGTTCTTCCCACTTTTCAATAAGTTCATCTAATTGTATTCTCTCTTTAAGAACTTCTATATATTCACCATCTACAGTAGTACCAAGTATTTCATAATTTATTCCACTTAACAATGCATCTACATTTTCATTTTCATCTATTTCAATTAAAATAGAACCATGCTTTGGAACGAAAATTTCATTTAAAACTATTTTCTCATTGAAAACAAATCCAATCTTATTTCCAAAAGCCATTTCACTTACACATCTAGCTATACCACCGTATTTAATAGTATTGGCTGAAAGTATTTTATTCTTCCCTATCAATTCATTTATTCTAGTATAATTTCTATCCAATTCTTCAAAATCTGGCATACCCTTTTCATCTATTGCAATTGGCACAAGTACTACAAAACTTCCGCTCTTTTTAAACTCTGGTGAAACAATTTTACTTGCCTTTCCCACATTTACAGCAAAACTTATAAGAGTTGGCGGAACATTTAGATCTTTAAAAGTTCCTGACATACTGTCTTTTCCACCGATACTTGGTATAGACAATTTCTTTTGAACTAAATAAGCACCTAAAATTGCATTAAAGGGCTTTCCCCACTTTTTATCATCTTCACCTAGCTTTTCAAAATATTCTTGGAATGTAAGTCTTGTATTTTTATAATCTCCACCCAATGCCACAATTTTTCCTATAGAATCAATAACAGCATACATTCCTCCATGGAAAGGACTCCATTTTGAAATTTGAGGATCAAAACCATAAGTCATTATAGAACAAGTATCTGTTTCTCCACTATAAACAGGGATTTTCCCTGCCATACCATCTACAGGTGTAAGTTTATATTTACCTCCAAAAGGCATAAGAACTGTTCCAGCACCTATAGTATTGTCGAATTTTTCCACCAACCCTTTTTGACTACAAGTATTTAAACTAGCCATATTTAAGATAAAAGCTTCTTTTATATTGTCTAAGTTTTCTTCTACATTATTTGGTACAGTTTGAAAATAATTTTTGTTCCTTGGCTCTTCTACAAATACCTTTGTCTTTTTTCTGACTCCATTGGTATCTAAAAATTCTCTACTTATATCTACTATATTCTTTCCTCTCCACTTCATAGTGAGCCTACCATCTTCTGTAACTTCTGCTACAACTGTCACTTCAATATTTTCAGCTTTTGCATATTCTTTAAACTTATCTAAATCTTCTCTATCTATGACAACTGCCATTCTCTCTTGAGATTCAGAAATAGCAATTTCTGTTCCATCTAATCCTTCATACTTTTTAGGCACTTTATCTAAATCTATATCTAATCCATCAGAAAGCTCTCCAATAGCTACAGAAACTCCTCCGGCACCAAAATCATTACATCTTTTAATCATCTTCTTTACATTTTCATCTCTGAAAAGTCTTTGAATCTTTCTCTCTATTGGAGGATTTCCCTTCTGAACTTCTGAACCACAAGTATATATAGATTCTTCATCATGTTCTTTAGATGAACCTACTGCTCCACCTAGTCCATCTCTTCCAGTTCTTCCACCTACCAGCAAAACTATATCTCCAGGTTTTGGAATCCCTCTTATGACACTTTCCTTTGGACTGGCCCCAATGACTGCTCCAACTTCCATTCTCTTGGCAATATAATTTTCATCATATATTTCCCTTACATATCCTGTTGGAATTCCTATTTGATTTCCATAAGAACTATATCCCTTCATCGCCCCTATAGTTATCTTTCTTTGAGGCAATTTCCCAGGAAGTGTATTTTCAATTTTTTCTCTTGGATCTCCACTTCCTGTTATTCTCATAGCCTGATATACATATGCTCTCCCAGAAAGAGGATCTCTTATAGCTCCTCCAAGACAAGTTGCTGCTCCACCAAAAGGCTCTATTTCCGTTGGATGATTGTGAGTTTCATTTTTAAACATCAAAAGCCATTTTTCATTTTCTCCATCCACATCCACATCTATTTCAATACTGCAAGCATTTATTTCTTCTGATTCTTCTAAATCGTCAAGAAGTCCTTTTTTTACAAGTTCTTTTTTCTCTATAGTTCCCATATCCATAAGACAAACAGGCTTTTCCTTATCCCCATATACAAAATTTTTAGATTTTAAATATTCCTTAAAAGCCTCTTCAAATATTTCTCTATAGAAACCCTCTTCAAATTTTACATCTTTAATACTAGTCATAAAAGTTGTATGTCTACAATGATCCGACCAATAAGTATCTATTACTTTTAATTCTGTAATACTAGGATCTCTCTTTTCCTCAAGTTTAAAATACTCTTGACAGTATTTTAAATCTTCAACGTCCATGGCAAATCCTATTTTTTCTCTTAAAGCTTCAAGTTCTTCAGGGCTTTTTTCTATGAATCCATCTACTATTTCTACATCTTGAGGTTCATCCCACTTAGTATCTAGTGTGATCATATCCAAAGAAACCTCTCTGGACTCTACAGGATTTATATAATAATTCTTAACTTTTTCTAATTCCTCTTTATTTATATCTCCCTCTAAAACTACTATCTTTGAAGTAGTTATTTTATAGCCGTTCTTTCCTGTAAGTATTTCTAAACATTGAATTGCCGAATCTGCTCTTTGATCATATTGTCCTGGCAAATATTCCACTCTAAAAAAATAATCACTTTCATTTATAGGAAATGTCTCTTCATAGACCATATCTACATTAGGCTCTGAAAAAATAGTGTTTACTGCTCTTTCATAGTCTTCCTTAAGTATATTTCCTATTTGATAGTGATTTAAAATTCTAACTTTTTTAAGCCCAAATATATTAAGATTTTCTCTCAAATCCCTCAAAAGTTGTTTTGCTTCTATATTGTATCCTTCTTTTTTCTCAACGAACAATTTTCTTATATTCTCCACAGTGGCCCCTCCTCTATGCTAATTTGAATTATCTATAAATATAATATCAATATTGTTTATAATAGTCAATGGATAATTTGAATATTATTTTTTATTGTTTACTATGTAATGAACATTATGTGAATTTTGTTTATTGCTGTTTTGTATATCATGAATAATTTGAATACTCGTTTTTTATAAAAATTTTTTATAAAAAATTTTTTATCATATATTTTATGTTTTCACTTTCACAATTTTAATATAAGTGTAATTTTCTTATTTTCTTGGATATAAAGAGCCATTTATACAAAAGTATGTCTTATTTGATAAAGTTGACATTTTTTT
This sequence comes from Sporanaerobacter acetigenes DSM 13106, assembly GCF_900130025.1. Classification (NCBI taxonomy): domain Bacteria; kingdom Bacillati; phylum Bacillota; class Tissierellia; order Tissierellales; family Sporanaerobacteraceae; genus Sporanaerobacter; species Sporanaerobacter acetigenes. Next base: position 72,468 of record NZ_FQXR01000002.1, read on the forward strand.
CTGTAGTGATATTATATTGTTGAAGATATATATTACTTTTTTGTCATTATTCTTAAGATAAGGAGACCACATATGAACAGTCAAGAATACATTTATAATCTTAAAAATTCGTGGAAAGAATATTTTGATATATTTGAAGATTATAATATGCATGGGGAAAACCTTTCCATATATGCAAAGTCATTTGTTAGAAACGAAAGATATATTGCCAGTAAAAAATCTGTAATAGATGCTTATGAAAATCATGAACACTGTATCGTAAAATCTAAAGATGAAATAGCAAATGCAAATGATATTATAAATTTTGCAAACTTTCTAAAATCTCTCTCCGAAAAAATCGTCACACCTGATGATGAACACATGTCTACAATTATAAATGGAATTTACATATGTAATAAGGGCTTTAGTGATGAAGCCATTAAAATAGGCAAAAAGTTCAAATGTCATAAGACTTTTGCCTTCGGACTTAAAGGTTTTTGTGATATTCGACTTTTTCTCATAGATTTAACGGAGAATAAACTTTATACAAATAAAGATGGAAAAGCAATGAAATCCTTTTATCAGTCAATTTTAGAGAAAAGTGAATAACTATATTTTTATATGAAAATATAGTTAAATATATAGAAAGGAGGATAATTTTATAACAAAATAACGAGGAGGAAGATTAAATGAATGCTGTATGGTTAGTCATTATAGGAATTGTTTTATTTTATATCGCTTACAAGACCTATGGAAGTTATTTGGCAAACCAGTGGGGAGTAAGTGATAAAACTGAAACTCCTGCTCATACAAAAGAGGATGGAGTTGACTATGTTCCAGCTAAAGCTCCAGTGCTACTAGGACATCACTTTTCATCCATAGCTGGTGCAGGACCAATAGTAGGACCTGTTCAAGCTGCAATATTTGGATGGGCACCTGTTATGCTTTGGATTGTAATAGGTGGTATATTTTTTGGAGGAGTACATGATTTTGGTTCTATTTTTGCTTCTATAAGACATGGCGGAAAATCTATAGGTGAAATAATAGGAGCAAATATGGGCAAAAAAGGTAAGCGATTGTTTTCAATTTTTGCTTGGTTGACACTACTACTCATCATTGCTGCATTTACAAATATCACAGCTAATACTTTCGTAAGTGTTCCTTCTGCAGCTACTTCATCATTATTATTCATAGTACTAGCTATATTGTTTGGATTCTTTGTATACAGAAAAAATGTTCCACTAGGAATCAGTACAGTAATCGGCGTTATATTGTTGTTCTTATGTGTATGGCTAGGAATGGTATTCCCACTTGCACTTTCAAAAGAAGCTTGGATTTTTATATTACTTGCGTACGTTTTTGTTGCAAGTGTAGTTCCTGTATGGATATTGTTGCAGCCTAGAGATTATCTAAGTTCATTTTTGCTATATGCGTTGGTTATAGGAGCAATCATTGGAATTTTCGTTACACATCCTAGTTTGCAATTAAATCCATTTGTTGGATTCAATGTAGATAATACTCCATTATTCCCTATGCTATTTGTAACCGTAGCTTGTGGAGCAATATCTGGTTTTCACTCTCTAGTTGGTTCTGGAACCACTTCAAAACAATTGGATAAAGAAAGTGACGCAAAACTTATAGGATATGGCGGAATGCTTATAGAATGTGTTGTGGCAATAGTAGCAATCATAACTGCAGGATATATAAGCCACGGAGAATTGTCAAATCTTCTTGGCGATGGAGGACCTGTAAATGTATTCTCTCATGGTGTAGGAAACTTCATGGCAAGCTTTGGAATACCTGTTGCAACTGGTACAAGCTTTGCTGCATTGGCAGTTTCAGCTTTTGCTATGACAAGTTTGGATACTTCCACTAGATTGGCAAGATTTGTATTCCAGGAATTTTTTGAAGACTTTCAAAAAGAAGACAAAAAATCTCCACTTACAAACCGTTATGTTGCTACATTGATAACAGTTGTACTTGCTGCTATTCTATCCTTCAAGGGTTGGGATGCTATATGGCCATTGTTTGGTTCAGCTAATCAATTGTTATCGGCTTTAGCTTTGATGGCTCTTGCTGTTTGGATGAGCAACTTGGGCAAAAACAACAAAATGTTTACTATACCTATGGTATTTATGTTTGCCGTAACATTGAGTGCATTGGTTCTACTAATAAAGAACAATATTGCAAGCGGACAAATTGTACTAGTTGTATTTGGTATACTATTGTTTGTATTGGCAATAGTTCTTCTCGTAGAAGCTATAAAGAATCTATCTAAAAAGAAAGCAAAAGCATAAATGAAAAAAAGGTGAGTCAAAGGACCAATGTCATTAAGTTAAGTTTTTATGGCAAATAGAATTATGGTCAATTGAAAGTTTCCGTACTTTCAATTGACTTTTTTCTTTTCAAGTCATTATTTTGGCACACAAACAAGACAGGGATATTTCTCTGTCAAAAAAACATTTTAATTTTTAGTAATTTATGCTACTCTATAAATGAAGCTAACTACCGATTTGGTTTTGACCCTGCGACAGTCTTTTCTGCCATTTCGGATAGGCAATATATTCTTTTGAATAAGTGCTTCTACATTGGGTGGTAGCTCTGCATCTTTACATTTGAAATAGTAAAGACAAACGGATATAGCTACAGTAAAATTAACTTGATAGTTATATTTCCTGTCTTTCTGCTTTATAACTACATGGGTTGTGATTATTTCGCAGAAATTGTACATGGTAAGACGTGCAAATATTTCTTGTATGATGTAGGGCACCTTCTTTGAATGAAAATTTGTTAACCCTATAGCATATTTTAGCTCTCTAAATGATGTTTCAATACCCCATCTCATGTGATATATTTCTTTAATTGCTTCTGGGGGAAATTCATCCTTAGGAAGATTTGTAATGATAACTTCATAAGCATTCTCAGCAATAGCAAATCGAACTATTCTAAAGTTCATTTGATAATTTCCTTTATCACCAACGGGAAGATAGTCAAAGTTTTGATTTGCAGGCATAAACTTATATTTTTCTGGATTTGCCTTTATTTCTTTTGTCTGTCTCCTAGTTAGTAAAATGCTATATTTCATGTCAAATTCCTTCTCATCTGAAAGAGATAATCCAGAGGTAATTCCATTACTATTTATATCTTTTACACGTATAACATATTTCCATCCCTTCTTAGCTATATGTTCGAAAACGTTGTAACTTTCATATCCACGGTCAGCTATTAAGATGGTTTTATCTTTAATATCAGAACGATCCACCATATCTGTTAGTGCCTGAAACTTATTTTTCTTCTTGCCAGGTTGAACAATCGCATCAACATATACTCTGCTGTACAAATCGTACATAGCGTTTAAATGCAGAAGATTGAATCCTTTAGTATTCTCGGTTGCATGAAAATAACTTTCTGTATCTTTTGGATTGTGTGCAATACATAAATCTGAACCATCAACAGCTAGCATTCTGTAGCCGTCATAATAATTAGGATTGATTGAAGTTGATGTAAATTTATGAAAAAGGTACTCAAGTGCTTCTGGAAGAATCTTTTCCCGCTGTTGGACAAAGGCTGAGCAGGTAGCTGTTTTAACATCATATGAAAAATAATTCATAAGTTCAAGTTTTAAGCTATTACCTCTTTTCCCTTTATGGAATCTGCAAATTCGTTCATTAGCGAACCTCCTTAAAAAATGTATACATCTAAGGGGCTTCGCCGCATTTTTTGCTCTATTTGTCAAGTTTTTTTGAAAATATTTTGAACTTTTTTATTAAATTACATAAAAAAGAACAGGGTATGCATTTTTAACATACTCTGTTCTTAAACTTTGGTTTTAATTTCTTAACTTAATGACATTGGTCAAAGGACTCACCTTTTTTTATTTACAGTAGCCTCACTATTGCAAAAAAGCTAATTAATTAGCTTCAATAATTGTTCTCTCAATATTTTTATGTCAACGTCAATGATTTCCCATATTAAATTTAGATTTACACCTTCATAGTCATGAACTATACGATTTCTTAAACCCTTTATTTTAAACCATTGAATATCTGGATATTCAATTATATATTCCTTATCTAATTTGTTGACTAATTCACCAATTTGACTTAAATTAAATACACACGCTTCCACCATCATACTATTACTTCTAAATTCATCATAAGTAATAGTATCTGTATATTTCAATATAGAATCAATGTGATTAATTATCTTTCGAATAATCTTCAGATTTTTCATATATAACCATACCTCCATCTTCAATTTCTTGCATTATTAAAGAATCTGGTTCTATATGTGATTTATCAATTAAGTCTATGTCTACTCCCAAAGTATCAACAAGAATTTCAAGTAATCCAACAAAATCAAGTCCTCTTAACTTCCCGTTTGTATCAATATACAAATCCATATCACTATTCTTAGTAGCTTCACCTTTAGCATATGATCCAAATAATATTGCTTTATTTACAGGGTATTTGCTTAATATTGGCATTGTTTTTTCTTTTATTTTTTCAATCGAAATAATATTAGAAGTCATAATTCACACCCCTCTGGGTTTATTTAATAGCTAATCTATATACTTATTATAACATTAAATATATTAAATTTACAGTATACAATTATATATAATGCTTTTTTAGGTATATAATTTAATGTCTGTTTAAATTATATCTAGCCATTATATACTCATCTCTTATTGGTCTTATTTTCAAGTTCACCCTAACCCCTTCCTTCTTTATTTCTGCAATTTCTTATCTATTATATTATTGATATAAATTGATGTATATTCTATATCTAAAATGTCCATAAAAATTTCGTCATAGGCTTTTCCAGCTACAAATTTTGCTTCACGAATTCTACCTGCCTCTTTGAATCCCACTTTTTTATAGCATTTTATAGCTTGATTGTTGAATGAATATACCCTCAAAAAAATATTATGCAAATTCAGTATATTAAAGCCAAAGTCTAACATAAGTTTTAAGACTTCCTGACCATAACCTTTGCCCCAATAATCTTTGTTGCCAATAAATAATCCTACTTCTCCTACTCTATTTAAGTGATCTAACTCTGGAAATCCACAATTCCCAATAAGCTCATCTTTTTCTATATCTACAATAGCAAAATTATATCCACTGGTAGAAATCCTTTCTAAAATCGACTTTTCAGTTTCAAGCCCAATGAGTTGAGATGCAAATATAAGTCCTCCAGCTACTTCCATGTCATTGACCCATTCAGTATATTTTTCACAATCCTCCACATTTATTGGAGATAAGTAGCATCTTTGCCCTATGATTTTTTTAAAATACATACTGATCACCTCTTTTTATAGTTTCAAACACGATTCTACAGCAAACCAAAATAAGTTTTTTCTTATGTCACTTCTTGCATTCCAATTTCTTGAATCCCATTCTTCACAACTTACATCATCTCCACCATATAAAATTTGCCCAAACTTTATACCTCTAAATTTTGCCACCGCAAAGAAAGCCGCTGCCTCCATTTCAACGGTTACACATCCTTCTTCTTTTCTCAATTTTATCTTTTGTGGTGTTTCTCTATAAAAGGCATCTGTTGTCCAAGTCTTTGATATTAAATACTTACACTTATGGCTTCCTAAAACTTCTTTTATCACTTCTACCGCCTCTTTGTTAGCTTCCACTTCCCTGCTTGGTGGAAGATAATGATACGACACACCTTCATCTCTTACTGCTAAAACTGGTATCACAACGTGTCCAACTGCAATTTCTCTATTTAGAACCCCAGCACCACCACAGACAATAAATTTATTCATACCCATTGCTATTGCATCTTCTAACACTGCAGCAGCCATTGGTGCCCCTACTCCTGGATTAAAAACAATAACTTTATTCCCTTCAAATTCTAATTCATAAATAGGATTTTCTCCCATTTCAGATTTTAAAAAAGCTATAGGCTTTAATTTACCCTGATTCTTTAATTCCTGTAAAACATCATTAAAAAAACACATTACCCCATACTCTGGTATATCTAATTTTTTTATTATATTATGAGGTTCAATAACCGCTTCTTTCGTATCATCGAATTCTAATATTGGAAACTCCTTTTTTAACAAATCGATCCCTCCTTTGCTATTCTTTCTTACCATATATTTATATATAAAAAAACCACGGAATCACTTTTTAAATAGTGACTCCGCAGGTTTAAATTTTAATCTGCGTGTAGGAAATTTCTATGTACAAGAAACTTTCCCTGTACCGCTTAAGCACAGCTCCACTTCAATCATGCCCTAGATACACTCACTTTGTAATTGTAGGATATGTTAACACATTATATAAAAACTGTCAATGCTTAAATTGAAAATTTCATATCTCACTATATCTTATAAATCAAAAATACTAATCTGTCGAGTTGAATTTTTCTGTTCAAATGTATTAAGGTAGCTAAAAACAACATTTGGATCGTATAGTATTCCATTTTGCTTACATCTTCTATAAAATAACTCCATCAATTCTTGATTGTTTTTGCTCCTAATATCGTACATATTTCCATAAGATTGTATGTACCGTTCCTTTAATCCAGGAAATTTCTCGTCTAAAGCTCTGTAAAAATATTCTCTATTTCCATTGCGCAATGTCAGCCCCATACCAAAACAGATGATGCCCTTTACCCCAGCCTCCTCGCAATAATTTAAAATTCCATTTATATTTTCCGCCGTATCATTTATAAAGGGTAAAATCGGAGATATCCAAACTACTGTAGGAATTCCATTTTCCTTCATTACTTTTAATACTTCAAATCGCTCCTTTGTAGTAGATACATTTGGCTCTATTAATCGGCATGAATCCTCATCAAATGTGGTCAATGTCATTTGTACAACACATTTAGTCTTTTCATTAATACACTTTAAAACATCTAAATCTCTAAGTATTCTATTAGATTTGGTCTGTATAGCTAATCCGAAGTTATATTTCTCAATAAGTTGTAGACACTTCCTAGTGTGTTGTAATTGTATTTCCAATGGAATATATGGATCAGTCATAGCACCTGTACTAATCATGCACTTTTCACGTTTTCGTTTTAAAGCATCCTCCAACAACTCTATGGCATTTCTCTTGACCTCTATATCTTCAAAATCGTGTTGCATTTGATAACATCTACTTCGTGAATCACAATAAATGCATCCGTGAGAACAACCACGATACAAATTCATCCCATTTTTACTAGATAAAATCCCTTTAACTTCTACCATATGCATCTTTGTCACCTTTACTTTCATAATATTTGCTAAACATTCACACAAGTAATTCTAAATCAATATTATATCAAATTAATCCGGCCGAAGGCTATAGGCTCCAATATAAAATCTGAAAATTCTCTATATTCTTTGATTTTTACTAGACAAAGTGATAGTATATTAGTATGTACTTAAATGTTTTTATAAAAAGGGGGATTTGATATGAAAAGAAAACTAGCAGCAATACTAATGACAAGCATGTTGCTATCAGTATTCTCAATGGGGGCTTTTGCAGAAGGGGATACAAAATCACCTACAGCATCTTTTGATGAAAAGGTTACATTGAATGATGCAGGAGAAATTATGCCTATTCGTAGAATTGTCTTAAATCTTGAAGATGAAGATGGACCCTACACCATTACTAGAGTTAGACTTAGAGACATGGCTTTCGCATTAAAAGACACAGAAGCCAAATTTAATGTTGATTTTGATACGAAGGAAAAGACTATTATTATTACAACTGGAGCTACATATGAACAAATTGATTTTGATAAAAGAAAAATTGATTTAACAAACGCTAATATTAAGCCTTCATCACACAAAGTACTAGTAGATGGAAAAGAAGTTAATTTAGGTGCTTTTAATGTTGACGGAGAAACATATTGCTCCATCTCTTCCTTAAAAAAAGCATTAGGGAAAAAATTCTATGTTAGAAATATTTATGAAACCGGAGACACTCTTATAAGTTTCGAGAAAAATGATGTGGAAGAATTTAACAAAGAAGCTTTTGATGCAAAAGTCAAAGAAAAGAAAATCACATTAGTTTTTGCTGGCGCTCCATGGTGCCCATGGACTATATTCAATCTTGAAGGATTGATTCCTTTCCAAGAATACATTGACAATAACGGAATAGACGCACAAATTATAGCAATGGTACATGACCATCAAGATTATTATAAAGCAGATCTTCTAAGAAATTATCAGAAAAAATCACCTAATCCAGAAAAAGAATTAACTGATTATCCATTCTACACAGTAGGTATGACAAAAGAAGCTTGGGACCATATCAGTGAAATTGCTGAAACAGAATTGAAATACCTTCCATCAATTTTCTTTATGAATGATGAAGGAAAACTCGTTAAATATATACAAGGTGGAGATCTTGGAGACGAAGAAGAAGAGGAAGAAGAACCTGTTCCTTACGATTATATTGAAATTTATAAGGAAATCATGAAAGAATTAGAAAAAGCGAAATAAAAAAAGCTTCCATTTGAAGCATTTTGCGACAGCGAGAACCGTCCCCGCTGTCGCATTTCTATATGATTTGCAGTTGATAATTTTTAGCTTGGGTTGTAAATAATTCACTATAAAGATTGTTTTGTTTCATCAAATTGGTATGACTATCAAAAGCTTTTATCTCTCCATCTTGCAACAACAATATTTTGTCACAGAAAACTGAAGAACTCATCCTATGAGATATAAAAATAGCGGTTCGCCCTCGCACTAAGCGATGGAAGTCCTCATAAATTTCACTTTCTGCCAATGGGTCCAAAGCAGCAGTTGGTTCATCTAATATAACAAGTTCACCTTGCTTTACTACAGACCTTGCAATTGCAAGTTTTTGACGTTGCCCTCCAGAAAAATCTGTGCCATCTTCATGTATATGTTTATCCAAATAAGTATCCAACCCTTTTGGCAACTCACAAATAGCAGCTTTGATATTGGTTTCCTCTAATACCTGCCAAATTTCTTCATCGGACACATTGGTCCTTCCTGCTACTATATTTTCTCTTATAGTAAATGGAAACAGCTTATAATCTTGGAAAACAACCGCAAGTATTTTCATATACTCATCATAATCATACTCCTCTATGTTTCTGCCATTATAAAGTATCTCCCCTTCATCAGGTCGATAAAAACGGCAAATTAGTTTTACAATAGTACTTTTTCCTGCATTATTTAATCCCACAATTGATATCTTCTCGCCTTTATGAATACTAAAACTAATGTTATTTAAAATCTTTTTTTCACTTTTTGGATAAGAAAAGGATATATTGTGAAATTCCAATGTTTCAAAACTTTCAGGTACAATCTCACCATGCTTTTCTTCACTTTCAGGCAAAGCCATAAATTGAGCAAAAGGCTCTAAATAATTTAGGGATTCAATAAATTTGAAATAGCTTTCAACTGCAAACATAAATGCAGTGGAAAATTGCTGACTTGCTCCTACCAAAAGTGTAAATTCTCCTATCGTGATTTTAGTCCCAAATTGCGTGGAAAGTACACGAATTGCTCCATAGGTAAAAGTTACAAATTGTGTTAAGTGATTGAGCAAACTTTGGATTGATAATATATTTGCAATTTTAATATAAAGTTTATCAAACCATCTCATAGATTCCATATTTAAATCTGCAATTTTATCAACCATCATATCACTCATATTATAGATTCTAAAATCATTTTGCTGAGAACCATTCAAACATTGCCCAACATAATAATTATATTTACGATTTATAGGAATAACTAATTGTGTTGATTTTTGAGTTTCAATAACTATTCTATAACTAAATACTAAACTAAGTGCTGATAATACAAAGATAATTAGCAAAAATAGATAATTAAATTGAATTATAATTCCACTAATTCCAACTAGAGTAAATACTGCAGTTAAAAATTTAATCATTGAATTTACAATAACCTCTAATGCACCATATGACTGGACAGCAAAAGTAGCTCGTTCCTTTAAATCCAATATGTCTGGATCTTCCAAATAACTATAATCAATAGCAGTTATTTTTTTTGCAAATCTTTTCATAGTCCTCTGATTTAAGATTCCTTTTTGATTGTTTTGTTTGATCACAATCCATTTATTTGTTTCTAATAATACATATTTTGATACTCCTATAACTAATAGCATTTTCAAGAGATAGGAAATAGTAACCTTCTTCATAACTGCATCTATAAGCAATTTGGGTATCATTATGGTCAACAAAGTATTTAGTGCACTTGCAATAGCCCCAATAAACAACCACAAATATATGGAAGGCATAATTTCTTTTATAGTTTTATTAAATACTTTCAACACTTGCCTGTTTTTCATTTTTCTCCACCTCCTGATAATACTTTCCTTGAGTTTTAAACATATGAGCATAAAGTCCATCATAATTCAACAATTCATCATGAGTTCCTTCTTCTAACACTTTTCCGCCATCTAATAGTAGTATTCGATCACAAAAAAGAGTACTTGCTAATCTATGAGAAATAAATAATGAGGTTTTTCCTTGCATAATTTGATCAAATTCACGATAAATCTTTTCTTCGGCAAGTGCATCCAATGCTGCTGTAGGTTCATCCATAATCATCATTTGTGTTCCTTTTCTATAAAGTGCCCTTGCAATCATAAGTTTTTGATTTTCTCCACCTGACAAAACGGCACCATCTTCATTAATAATCTTTAATAGCATTTGATCTATTCCCTTTTCATACTGGCTAATTTTATCCCAAAGTCCAACTTGTCTTAAAGCCATTTCTACCCTTTTCCCATCAATATCTTTAGAACTAGCAGCTACATTTTCCTTAATCGTCACAGCCAATGGCTCAATATCTTGAAAAACCACGCCAAACAATTCATGTAAATCCTCAATACTAAACTGCGTATAATCAATATCATTAATAAGGATTCTGCCTGAAGTCGGACGATAAAGTCCCGTAAGCAATTTCACAATTGTGGTTTTCCCAGCTCCATTAACACCTACTAGTGCAAGCTTTTCTGAAGGTTCAATCTTAAATGATAAATCTTCAAAAACATATTTTTTAGAATTTGGATATTTAAAAGAAACATGTTCAAATTCCACCGATATTGGTGTACCAGGTGCATAGCTTTTATCTGATTCATCTGTAATGAAATTCATATCCAAAAAACCAATTGTATCTTTACAATAGGCAAATTCTCTATGTACATTTGCAAAGTCCTCTGTAATCTCGTTCATCATAAGTGAAAATATACTAGTTGCAGTTAAATACATAACGAATTCTGAAACTTGAAATGTCAACATACCATTGGTCGTTAATATATAGTAAGCAAATAGATCGGCAAATACCAATCCTAAAATGGACAATAATGAAAATCTTCTTTCAATTAAAAACAAATCTCTATAGATACCTTCTAGGTTTTGGATTTCATTTTCATAACTTTGTAAAAAACGATCTTGAAAATTATAAATTCGAATATCTTTTCCATAACTAAAATCTGTAGTTAGATGCCCATAGCCAAAATTTCTTCTTTCTGCTTGATTTAGCTCTTCTTTTCTTTGGTAACGTGCATCCGATATCTTTGTCAATGTCCAAAATGTAAACAATACAGATAAAAAAATTACTACTACAATCCAAAAATTAATTCGAGCTAAAATAATGGCAAGTAAAATTGCACCAAGTAATTTTGCACCCAATAGATAAACCATATGATAAATCCCTTCAATTCCATTGGTATTACTTTGAACAGCAATTATACAAGATTCCATCTCATCTGCAAATTCTGGGTTTTCATAATACTTCAAATCCATAGTCATTGTCTTATGCATCAATTTCTTCAAAAAATTCATTCGAATCAAGTTAATTTTATTATATGTCCGTCTTTCAGTCTGTGTTTTAATGATTTCTAAACAAAAACCACCCAAAGATACAAGGGCGATAATTTTTATCACTTCTCCAATTTCCACATTGCTTTTTAAAATTCTACTCGTAATCCATTCCATAGAAAAAACAGATAATACAGGAATCAAACCGCCTGATATTCCATGTAAAATCATACTCCACCAAATCTCTTTGGTGATAGGTTCAACCATCCGTTGGATGGTTTTTTTCTTAGATGCAGCTTGAATATATCTCATTTTTTACACCCCTTTTCCCATTGGTCAAATAATTCTCCCAACTTTTCAATTTTTTTATCATTCACATGATAATAAACTTTTCGTCCTTTAGTAGTCATATAAACTAGCTGTGCCTTAATTAATTGTTCCATATGATGTGACACTGTAGCGGAAGTAAGACCTACAGTACAAGCAATCTCTTTTAAATAGTGTGGTTTTTGACTTAACAGTTTCATAATATTAAATCGATTTTCTTCTCCCAAAGCCTTCATTTGTTCAACGAAAAGTTCCGCATCATGTTTTTCCTTGTTAAGTAACTCCGTAAGTTCTTCAAATAGAATACCAAAAATCATATTTGGTCTTATGGATTCATCCATAATAATTGTCATTCCTAATGTACCTTTATTTATGATTGAAAAATATAAATGGATAGACTCATCACTTGGAAAATTCCAACGTTCAGCATCTATATAATTTGCAATTGGGGTGTCTTTGACATCATCTTTTCCTGAAGAAGAAAACAATTCTACTTTGGATTTAACATAATGCTCTACGTCACTATAATATTTCAAATAAATTTTTTCGATTCTTTGAATAAGTTCAACATAAGCAGAAAATCTTTCATCTGCATGTTGAAACAAATCCATCATTTTAATTTTTTCATCATTATCTAACTCAGAAGCCATAATTTTTCCTATATAATATTCTGCATCAAATGCTCTATCCTTCACTTCTTCAAGAGCTTTTCTAGTCTCTTCCATGTCATCTAAATCTACTTGTTCTGCTTCGGCATTTATGTTTTGAAGATGATAATAACAAGCATTAAAAAATTCTGTTTTCGATAGTTCATCCACTTCCTTTGCATTGGTAAACCTAGTCACCGATTCAAAAAATCCGTAATCCTCTTGGTTTGATTGGATGCTGAATAATTCTTTCCATTCTGGATAACCTTTTAAAACATCTATTGATTCATCAAAAATCTTTACATAAAACTTAATCAAATCGCTGTATTTTTCATTGATTTCATCTTCAGATAATATAAAACGATCCTTGTTTTCAATGATATGTACAGGCTCTCCTTTTTCACGATTTAAAATTTCTCTTACAATAGCATTTGCTTCCCAATAGATATTGGGTTTATTCTCAACAATTAATTTCATTATCCTACCCCTCATAATTATATTTTTCATATTTCTTTTATTATATCCCTAAATTAGATAAATGTCAAATATAGATGTATGTATGTCTTAGATTTAAAAGGCTTCGAATTATTCTTGTGATTAAAATTGTCATAAATGAGTGAAAATTGTTTGCAATTTATAGACTTTTACAATTGTTGGTGATATAATATTAACAAGCAATTAGTAGTAAAATATATCAAAATAAATAAGGGGGATTATTATGAAACTAGTCGTATTAGGTGGCGCAGGTTCTCAAGCACTTTATGGAATTAAGGATTTAATCAATCATGGTAGCATTTTCGACGAGGTAATAATTTCATCTCGTAATATTGAAAAAAATAAGAAAATTGTAGAAAAACTCAACTCACCAATAGTGAAAGCAGCAGAAGTTGATGTTTCTGACGAAGAAGCATTATATGAACTTATAAAAGATTGTGATGTAGTTGCTAACTGTACAGGCCCTTATCATCTTCTTGCCTATAAAATTATTGAAACTACAATAAAGGCTGGTAAGCACTATGTTGACTTCTGCGATGATATTGAAGCATTCAATAAAATATTTGAATCAGACTTACCAAAAAAAGCTGAGGAAAAAGGTCTTAGCATGATAATGGGTCTTGGCGCAAGTCCAGGATTTTTATCAGTACTAGCATGTAGTGCAGAACAACGTTATTTTGATTCACTAGACGAAGCTATATTCTACTTTGCATGTGATGAAAAAGAACCAGGTGGTCCTGCAGTGCTTGGACATATGTTAGAATGTATACACAATGCTCCATATATTAAAGATGGGAAAAAATTAAATGAACCTTCATTCCGTGAAGAATGGGATTTTGACTTTGGAGAACCTTATGGTGTTCGTAAAGTCACTAGAATAGGTCATCCTGAGGTATTTACATTCCCTAAATACTCACCAGGAATTCAAAACGTATCTGTAAGGTTCAGCCTTGAACCATTTTCAGCATACGAAGGCTTTAGAGAACTTAGCTTAGCAGGTCTTACATCTACTCACCAACTTAATATCAATGGAAATCCTGTATCACCACGTGACTTTGCACTAGCTGTATTATTAGCACAAAAAGCAAGCCAACCATCAATGACAGAAGAAGAACTTAAGGAATTCTTAAAGGGAGTTACTGCATGTGCAGCCACAGAGCTACATGGCAAAAAAGATGGTAAAGATATGTCTTATATAGGAAGAGTAGCAGGAAACATGGCTCCACTTACAGCAATACCATTAATCATCGCTACTGAAATGTTAGGTAAAGGTGAAATAAATAAAAAAGGTATTATGGTAGCTGAAGAAGCTATTGAAGATGCAGATAAATTTGTAAAGGAAACAGTTAAGAGAATCCGTGACGATGGATTTGGATTTACAGTTACAGAAGAACTTACTGTTAGAGAAAAGTATTAACACAGTTTAAAAATTTGAAAAATATCTTCAAGACTAAAATTAAAGTGTGATAACAGGGATGCGACAGTAAGAACCGTCGTCCCTGCTGTCACAAAGTCTAATTAAATTCTTCATTTTATTGCATATTAAATATAAATATTTCCCATCTTTCAGCTCTAAAATATTAGGCTCTTTTTTTAAACCTATAACTCCATTATACATATTTGCCCCCGACACTAACTTTTGATCATAATGTTATCCTCTTTTCCTACCATTTTTATTATAATTAATTATCTTCTGGATTGTTCGGATTTTCCCTGTATCCTTCTAAAAGTTCATCATTCTCCATAATAAACGGCTTTGCAGTTGGCTGACCCCAAGATACATCGTACTTGTTCATAAGATAATCATTAAGTTCTATACGATTGTCAAACTTAATTGCTTGATAAGGTTCCTGAAAAGATAACTTTTCAAGGAATAATAGTTTTCCATCTTCAGTTGGAATTAAAACACCTGCATGCCCAATAAACAAATAACTATCTTCTTCAAAATGGAAGAAAACAGAAATAAGAGAAACCTTATCACTATTTAAAAATTTAATATCTTTACTCTGCCAATCATCCTTTACCTTATTAAGATGAACAGATATATCTTTTGTATTTTCTGTTGGAATAAAAGAGAATAAACTTTTAAATTGTTCTTCTTCAACTTGATTAAAAATCTTTTCCGGACTATTCTCTAAAGCATCTTTATCCATGAATAAGTGACTAGTATTTTCAGTATTTGGTTTGCCAATAAAAATCATATCTTTCATTAAATCAAAAGATGTCATTCTACAATTATAACCAACAAATTCAGGGTTTTTAGCATCCCACATTTCCTGTATTGCTACCTGATCATACTCTGGTTCAAGATTATGGATAGTTTCAAATCCATCTTTCACCAAACTTTTTCCCTCAATTGTATTATTATAATTATTAACTTTTTTAAAGAAAGAATCAATGTTTTCCGGTGCAATTCCAGCTGATTCCATAGCTTTTTTTACCTCATCTTGACTTGTTGAATCTGCCAAATTTGAATATGTTAAACTCTTTTTGTACTCTTCTTTTTTATTTATTGGTTGATTAGAGCAAGCTGTTAAAGCTACTAAGAGAATTAAAATGATTAATAAAATATTAGATAGTTTTTTCATAATTAGTTTCTCCCTCTCCTTTTTATCATGTATTATTATCCATTCTAACAGGAAAACAGGAAAAATAATTTACAATTTAATTACAACAACTTTATCTGTACAGTATAATTTGTCCACAACTCTAAAAAAACTATCTCAACTATTTAAAATTATGATATAATTTTAAATATATCTTAATTTTCGGAGGGACAAATATGGGAAATTTAAAAGAATTATTCGCCCCGAAGGATCTTACAGAAGGTCCTCCCTGGAAGCGAATAATAGAATTTGCAATACCTATGTTAATAGGAAATGTTGCTCAGCAATTATATAATACTGCTGATTCAATTATCGTAGGGAGATATGTTGGTGACAACGCCCTTGCTGCAGTTGGTAGCGCTTCTCCAATATTAAATCTTTTGCTAGTACTATTTGTAGGAATTTCTGTAGGAGCTAGTATAATGGTAGCTCAATATTTTGGGGCTAAAGATCGAGAAAAACTATCCCACACTATTGGTGTCTGTTTATCACTGACAGCTATAGCCTCAATAGCAATTATGATTATTGGACCAATTATTGCTCGTCCATTACTTTCACTTCTTAAGACACCAAAATCTATTATAGATTGGTGCACAGACTATTTAACCATTTTTTTTATTGGAATTGCAGGATTTGCTTATTTTAATATATTATCTGGAGTTTTAAGAGGACTTGGGGATTCAATCTCAGCTCTTATTTTTTTACTGATTTCTACTGCTTTAAATGTAGTACTTGATATTATCTTTGTTGCTAAGTTTAATATGGGCGTTCCTGGAGTTGCATTTGCAACTATTATTGCACAAGGTTTTTCAGCTATTCTATCCATTATAAAATTAATGAAATCTAAAAATAGTTTTGATTTAAATCTGAAAATGTTGAAACTAAATAAGGAATATTCTCATAGACTAATAAAACTTGGTTTACCATCAGGATTAACACAAGCTATTTTTTCTCTTGCAATGATTGTAGTACAATCATTAACTAATAGTTTTGGTGAAATGGTCATAGCTGCTAACGTAATTATAATGCGTGTAGATGGATTTGCCATGATGCCAAACTTCTCATTTGGTAGTGCTATGACAACATATGCTGGTCAAAATATAGGAGCTAGAAAAATGGATAGAGTAGAAAGAGGTACTAAGGAAGGTACTATGATTGCTGTAGGAATTTCTACTACAATAACTATTTTGCTTTTGATTTTCGGTAAATATCTTATGGGTGTTTTTACTGACACTAAAGAATTAGTTGATTTAAGCGTACACATGATGAGAATCCTTGCAGTAGGCTATATTGCAATGGCAATAACACAAAGTCTATCTGGTGTAATGCGTGGTGCTGGTGATACTATGACTCCAATGTGGATTTCACTATTTACAACAGTTCTTGTTCGTGTTCCAATAGCCTATGGTATTGCTTATTTGACTAGAAGTGAAGCATATCCTACAGGAAGGCCTGAATCCATTTTTATTTCTCTACTTATGTCTTGGACAATAGGAGCTATTATAACTATTATTTTCTTTAAGAAAGGTAATTGGCGTAAAAAAGGTTTCATTTGATGGATTGGCTGTTCTTATACAGGAAAGTTTCAATCTTGATCCTTTTTCAAGAAGTCTATTCGTTTTTTGTAATAGAAATAAAGATAAAATTAAAATATTAGAATGCGACAGTGAGAACCGTCCCTGCTGTCGCATCAGTGAGAACCGTCCCTGCTGTCGCATCAATTGTTAAAAACAGATTGCATATTTTTTCTTACTGCTTTTAGCAATTCTTTAGGTAATTTTTCCACTTGTTCGCCGATCATTACCCCCCGTGGTTGTTTGTATCCTTCATTCCATACGAAATTAAATATTTTTTCATTTGTTTCGCTATTTTTACCTATTTGAAATGCATATATTTCAACATTCTTAGATATCAAATCTTGTACAGCTTCTTTTGCTGCCCCTGGAAAACTTGATGCTCCATCTGTAATCTCAAAGACTATCTTTATTTGTTTGCCTTTTTTTAGTTCACTTTCCTGTATAGATGTAATGCTATTAGATATTTCCCTAAGGCAACTTGCATCGTCAGTAGCTCCATCTGTTGCATCCAATTTTACAATTGAGCGAATTATATCGCTTTTTTCTTTTTCCCTCTCCCTTTTGTCGTTAAACTCTTTAACATTATAATACTTGCTGCCAAAAAACCAAGTTTCACTTAAAACTTCTACTTTTTGATTTAATTGTTCTCCATTACTTTTCAGATACCGATTGAAATCATCTATTGACAGCAATGTCACTGCCAAAGCTTTTCTTGCTGCCTCAATTTTTGACTCATTCATTGAGCCTGAATTGTCTATCACAAAAGAAATCTCTATTCTTTCAGGCAATATATCTGTTTGAGGCTCTAGTAAATATCGGTTGAAAATCGGAAGATTTTTATAATTACCTTTTTTTTCAGCCTCCACAAAATCTGGATAATAGTCAATAAAGTTATCAATATCTAATTTTCCTTTTATTTGACCATCTTTTTTTACATTTATTTCTTTTTTGGCATCTCCTATAAGCTTTTCCCAAAATTGACGCATTTGTTCCCTTTCCAATTTCATTTTGTTTGAATAAAATTGAAACAATTGCTGATCTGTTTGACTAATCCCATAAGGAGTTAAATCCACCTTACCTTCCATGGTATTTTTTACACTTGCATTTATTTCCTCTTTTTTATCTAGCATTTCTTCTAAAATTCTTTTCTCTTCTTCCCCAGTAGATTCGAATGAATCTGGTACCTCATTTACTTCAGATTGTTCAAAAGGATTTTTATTTCCTTTAAGTTTTTCTTTTTGCTGTCCTTTTGATTTATAAAATATCATGCCATTAATTTCTTCTTTCCACAATTGTTCAAAAACTGGAAAGATAAATGAACGAATAAATTGATCTCTTTCTACAATTCCCTGATCATTATTTATCTGTCTAACTAATTGATAATGAATAAAGTCATAAAAAGGCTGGTTGAAAATTTTTCTATCAAAGGGACTTTGGGTGCATCCTTCTATTTTAGGCTCTATTTTATATAATTCAACAATTAAAAAGCTATTTGCAAAAGCTCTATGTCTAGGCATTTCAAGAATTGACTCACTGGTCTTATCTATTTTTTTCATATATAAAATGATTTTCTCGAAATTTTCTTCATCCCTATATATAGGACACATCTGCAAAACTCTTAAGAATGCTACTTGCTTATCTAATATATGTAAAAAATCAAGGACTTCTTTTGTTACATAATTCGAAATAATTTTGGGTTGATAGGCCTGATCTTTTTCTAACCCTTCCTTTTTTATCCTAGCTAGAATATAAATTGTCATCCGATCAATTTCTTTCTGCCAATCTTTTTTTCTACTGAGATATTTTTTAGTTTGCCTTTTCCAATCAGGATATAGGGCTAGCTCATAGTAGATATGCCACATAATTTGATTTTCATCTAAATTTCCATCCAAAAAGCTTTGAAGCGGCAAGTACAAAACCCCTTGGGAAGGATCTAATCGAAACCTTTCTAATTTTGGATCAGGAATATACATCAAACTAGAATCTCCTGTAAATGTAGCCAATGAGCGTTGTTCGTTTTGCAAAAATTCTTCCAAATGTTTTTTGGATTCTTCGATTAAAATTTGTTCATCAAATTCAAACATGCCTCTTCACCCCCTATTGATACAGTGGCAGATTCCACAAGTCTTTTGGTGTATTAATTCGATTAATGTCTAATAGCTTTAATTTGCCTGCTATATCCATAAGCAGATATTTTGAAATATCTAATTTTAAGACATTTGTAAAAAAAATATCTTTGATTGTAGACTCTTCATTTAGGTCCCAATTCCCAAAATTCTCCTCAAATAAGTATATCATCCCATCTTCACTTAAAACTACAGCTGTACCCTTTTTAGATTGAACATCAAACAAATTGCCCTTTAGATCATCTATCTCCATTTTTATAATTTTTTCATCTTCGTATAAGGAAAATATTTTAAGCTGTCCTTTGTTTCCTACCACTATAAGAGAATCCTTTTTGCCATCTTCATTCTCTAGAAAGCTAATTTTCCTTATTTCATCATTTAGAAAATCCATTTCTTCTGTAATAATAAACTGCTTGTTCCTATATTTGATAAAATATAATCTTCCCGTCTTTGTTCCAACTACAAAATAATCATCACTTATTTTTTCCATTGTAGCCCAATTTGAAACACTACAATATATATCCTCATGAAATATCAATTGATATTCATCTTTTTCTTTTATTATTTCGAATAAACTTAACTTTTCTTCTCCATTCTCAACTACAAATAAATCATCATTAATTGCTAAACATCTTCCAAACCCATCAAAATCAGAATCCATTCCAATCTTTTTAACTTCAATTTGTCCGTTGACATCAGGTATTTGCTCAAAATTATCACTTGAAATTAAATAGCATCCTCCTATTGCTCCAAAGAGCAAAATTTCTTTATCATTTAATTTATATATGAATGAAATTCTCTCCTTTATCTCTTTGATAGGAGCACTCCACTCCACTTCAATTCGGACATCATCGCAAATATCTATATAAAAAAATTGAACACTTCTGTCTACACTAGCTGCAATAAAAAGATTTTCATTGATCCTTGATATACTTTCTAAAAAACTATCAAATCCAAAAGCCCCCAATTGTTTTGTCGGATTTACCTCCATAAAAGTCTTTTTGATATTATCTACATAAACTCTATAATATGGAATCAATTGAGTCAATAGCTCTTCTTCTATTTGGAAAAGTTTTTCTAATTGTTCTTCGAAACCCTCATCTAAAATTCCATCTGTTTGACATTTATTTAACTTTTTTCTTAGAATTTCAACTTGATTCTTGAAATATTCTACGTCTACTGACAAATTTGTCTTCATTCTTCTCCCCCATTATCTTCTAAGTATTCAAGTAAATCTTTTGAATGCTCTAAATGAGATAATTGTTGGTCTAGTTTTTCATATTTCTTTGTATCAATTGGCAATGGATCACCAATATTATATTTAAAATCTTCCATTAATTCTTTTGGCAAAGTTTTTCTAGTGGTTCCCTTCCCAAATATTAGATGAACTACATCTAAATAACTTAAAGTTTCTATTGATGGGCGAACATAGTGATATGGGCGAGTACGAATTTCATCATATGTTGTGTTTGCTTCTCCTATACCTTTTGTCTCAATCTTCCAACCTTCTGTTTCAGAGAAAAAGCCAAAACGCACTGCTTGTGAGAGAATATAATTTTGATCGTCAGGATAAGTAATTGAACTAATGAACCCATCCCACAAAGCCTTACTCAAATCTTTTTCTTCACCTTGATTCCAATTATCTAAAACGTGCAAAATATTACGGATTGATAATACAGATTCTCGAAGTTCCACTTCATTGTCCTTCCAATTCCCCATAAAAACATTTTGAGTAACTCTACACAATTGAGAAAATCGAAACAATTCTTCCAATGTCCTCTTGGAATTAGGAATATGAATATTCCCATTTTTATCCGCCAATTGTGTTAGTATTATTCTAAAAAGTTCATTTTTTTCTGGAAACTCTTGATCTTCTAGAGAACCCATTATATTTTGTGGTACATAATTATATTCAATAGTCACAAAACGTGATTTAAATGCTGGATTTAACTCATTTGTTCCTTCATAATTGACCGTTTGAGTTGACAAATTTCCTGTACCAATAAATCCAAATCCAGGTTTAATCAAAACAGGACCAACTCCTGTAATATAGGCCGTACTTCCCGCATGACGCTGCAATATATCATTCAAAGCAATTAAATTTTGCATGGCAATCGTATTTAATTCGTCTACGATTACAGGACGGCCTTCTTTTACTGCAATCAAAATCTCTTTTTCTATTTTTTTGATTTCAGTACCAAAGGCGCTATTACTTGCTACCAATAAATCAGAAAAGCTCTTCCATATTTGAATCTTAAGCTGTAACTGCTCTTCATCAGTCATCTTCTCTAGCCTTTCTTTGTGTTCATCCATCCATTCATAAAAATCTCCTATGATCATATTTAAATAATCTGAATATGAGCCTTCAGAAAAGCTGTGTTCTAGGGATAAAGTTTTCTCTACAAACATATCTTCGTAAGTTAAATTATGTGAACCAGATATAAAAAGTGGCTGTAAAAATTCTATTTCCTCTTTGCTTCCATTAGTTAAAATATTTTTATAGTAAAGTATTCTTTCTTCATTGAATTCTCTAAATTTTTGAATAGCATCTTTTTCTGTTGCATGTGGATTTCTACAAAACCAATCCTCCATTTTGTCTTCTAATTCTCTTTGGATTTTATTTTGAATAGTAAAATCCACAGCTGCCTCAATTGCTAATTGTGTCTTCCCACTTCCTAAATGTCCCACAATATATACAGGAACACCTAAATCTAGCGAATCTATTACTTTTTGTTTTGCTTTAGCTACATAAGGTACATTTACTAAACGCTGTTGATGTTGATTTTCTATATCTCCTATCAATTGACATTTATAATAAAATTCCCATGCCTCCGGAGAGCTTTCCAAAAGCGTTTCTAATTCTTTTCCCAATTTTTTTATACAATCAACCCTATATCTTGTTGCTGAATTGCTCCCATAATGACTATAATTGTTGGTTTCACTATTTACCCTTCTTTCAAATCGGAGGAAGAACTTTTCATATTGGATTAAATTTTCAATTTCTTGTATCTTTTTGCCCATATTTGCTGTTTCTTCTTCTACATAAGCTTTATATTTTTCATAATATATATTATCTTTTTTAGAATCAAAAATAATTTTATCATCTATTTCTTCAAATCTTCTAAAAGCTTTAAAAAATGATCCCTGTTCTTCTATTTTTTTACTATTTTCATATTTCAATGATTTTAAAGCTTCCTTGCGTAAATCATCTCTATACCAAATTTGCATTTCTTCTATAGTAGGAATATAAGCTTGATTAAGATTTTTATTTTGTTCTTTCATGAAAGTTTTCTCCTTTATATAGTGTTCTATTATATTTTAAATGTATCATGTGTGAATATAAATTAAAATCCCGACTTTTTTAAATTCGGGATTTTAATCATATTATTTAATTCTAGAAAGCATTAAATAATTTTATATTCTTTCAACATTTTTTCAATTTCTGTTCCAGCTACTTGTTTTTCAATTTTACGTTTAACTAGTGGTGGCAAATCAACTTCCGGTTTTTCTCCATCTAATAAACATACACCTGCATTTAGCAAATAACGGATATCATATCTCGAATTGTATACCTCAGGAACTCCTTTTTCAACTCCAGTCAATACATATACTGCTTCCATAGCTGTACGTCCTGAGTATTCAATAGTAAATACAGTATCACGTCCTGGATCATCCAATGTTTCAGCATATTGTCCAAGGAAAGCAAAATTTACTGCATTCTTTGGTACAACATAAGGACGATCTCCAAATTCACGAGGCATAAATTGAGATGTAATAAATGGCATCATAACGGGAACTGCAGTACAGCTTTCTGCTAATTCTTCTATTTTATCTATAGGAACTCCTATATGATATAACCATTCTTTTGTAATTTCCTTGCCAGTACAATCTCTCATAGATTTCTTAATATAGTCACCAGGAACATCAGTGAACAAACCATATACCCAAACAACAACATCTTTTTCAGGTTGACCATAGTATTGTTCTTGACGATTTATGGTCCAACTCATCAACCAAGAAGAATCAACTGCTGTAACTATACCACCTGTTACAGTGCGCCCAGTATATGGAGAACGTTTTGTAATCTTTTCAATATATTCAGGAACACGTTCATCATGACAAGTTACTGTACAAGACTCCCAATTAGACTTTTCTGGATCTGTACAGAATTTATCTGGATGCCCAAACTCATCACACTGAGCTGCTATATTCTTCCACAAAGTCCAACATCCTTTTGCTTCTTTGTTAAATGGAGCTGGAGTATTGTCATCACCATATCCAGAACCTTCAGTCATAGAACCATTAGTAATGAATACCAAATCATTTTCTGTTAAATCAATAGAAATATCATTTCCATTTTTATCCCTTGCAATTATCTTATTTGCAACTTTTTTATTATCTGAAATTGAGAATTCAACATTATCAACAGTAACTCCATATTCAAATTTAGCACCATGGTCTTCCAAATATTTAACCATAGGTTTTACAAATGAAGTGTATTGATCATGACGTGAGAATTGCAAAGCTGAAAGAGTTGGTAAGCCATCAACATGATGGATGAAACGATTCATATATAATTTCATCTCTAAAGCACTATGCCAATTCTCAAAAGCAAACATTGTTCTCCATATTGTCCAGAAATCAGTGTTTAAAAGTTCCTCGGAAAAAATATCTTCAATAGCTTTATCTTGAAGTTCTTCATCTGTCATCATTGTAAAAGCAGCTAATTCTTTTGCCAAGTCTTGACCCAAATTAAATTTGCCATTGTCATAGCGTTCGCCTTGATTGTGAGTAATACGGCAATTGCTAAAGTTTGGATCATCATGGTTTGTATAATAAAAATGATCTAACACAGTCATATTTGGATCTTCTGTAGATGGTAAGGAACTAAATAAATCCCATAAAACCTCAAAATGATGTCCCTGTTCACGTCCACCACGTGCCACATAACCTGCATTTTGGCGAACTTGACCGTCCAAAGATCCTCCAGGAATATCTAATTGCTCTAAAAAAGTAATCTTGCTGCCATCCATGTGAGCATCACGAATCAAAAAACATCCAGCAGCTAAAGCACCAATTCCAGTACCAATTAAATACGCCTTCTTGTCATCAATCCCCTCAGGCTTTCTTGCATTTACCAAGGAATGATAATTCCCATTTGTAAGTGTAAGTCTTTCATCATGTGTCTTTAATTTCATTTTATCTCCCTCTTTCTTATTTTTTAATAGTCTCATAAATCTGACTATTATGCCCAAAGTTCTTTTATGTTGACTCTACCATTAGTATGCCCACATAGCATTATAAATATAATTTCTGCTTTAATTTTATGAACCCTGCTATATATAAAATTTGTTTAATCTTATAATATCGCTATTTCATATGTTTTTCATTAGACAAAATAACTGGGATGTTCAAACTTTGAACATCCCAGTTATTTTGTCTAATCTTTTAAATTAACACTTCGTTCAAGAGACAGAGCAATATTTCCATCGAAGAGCTGACCTATTCGTCTAATGACAATATTAGGATCTTCCTTCATTCCAGAAGCAACCCAACGTAATAACATTTCAGTGAGAGCACCTTGATAAAATGAGGCAATCAGTTTTTTATCTTCTTGAGTAGCTGAAATACCTTTGCTTACTTTTTCTACATATCGAATCATGACAGTGCCTGACACATTATATATATAATTCTCTAATTCTTCTCTCTGCATGGAATTATATATATGATAAATAGCTGTTCTGTTTTCTAAAGCAAACTTAGTAGCCACAAGAAAGCTTTCTTCCCAGGAAAGTGTATCATTATATTCATCAATAACTGTCTGAAGTTCTGTTTGAAAAATTTCCGATAGAAGTGCATATATATCTGTGTAGTAATAATAAAAAGTATTTCTATTGATTCCACATTCTCTAACAATATCCTTAACTGTAATTTTGTTAAGTGGATGCTCATTTAACTTCTTGATGAATACCTCACGAATCATTTCTTTGGTATATTGCTGTACCAAGTTGCCACCCCCGCAATATTTTATCTATATAAAAATTATAACATATGACAATCTATTTGCAAATGCGCCAGTAAAACTCCTTACCGGCGCATAATGCTAAATTATTTTATTTATAAAAAGGGAGACTATAATTCCTATCAAGGTATCAATTACCCTATTTAATGCAAATAATAATGGAGATGTATCCCCACCATGAGACACTGTAATACTTAAAAATACCACACAGCTAATATACGATGAACTTGCAGATTTACATAGTACATTTGTATATATAATAGGAATCAAAAATAAGCTTAAAATTAAATAGTGTAGATAGTTGAATAACTCAATATTAAAATAATTAATCCCCACTATAGCAATAAATCCATACATACCTCCAATTAGTGTTCCAATCATTCTAGATTTTCCGGTTTTAAAACTATTTTCATGATTGTTTTGCATACATAATATTGAAGCTATAGCTGAATAAAAAGGGGATGTTTTCCTGATAAAGCTCAATAAAAAACATATATATACTGCAAGAACTGTTTTAACAACCCTCATACCAGGAAATTTAATTTTCTTATTCTTCTTTGCTGTAGATTCTCCCATACTCATCCCCCTAATATTATTAAACTAAATACACTGTTTAAATAAATCATTAGTTTTAAGTGCTTTCACTAAAGTATCTCCAATAGCTGTAGGAGTTTCTGAAATATATATTCCACAATCACTCATTGTCTTTATCTTTTGTTCAGCAGTACCTTTTCCTGAAGAAATAATAGCGCCTGCATGTCCCATTCTCTTTCCTTTAGGTGCAGTCTTGCCACCAATAAATCCTACTACAGGTTTTTTCATATTTTCCTTAATCCATAGGGAAGCCTTTTCTTCTGCATTTCCTCCTATTTCTCCTATCATAACAACTCCATCAGTATTGTCATCATCATTAAACGCTTTCAATACATCAATGAAATCTGTTCCTATAATAGGATCTCCTCCAATTCCTACTACTGTAGATTGCCCTATCCCTCTTTCAGTTAATTGACGAACTGCTTCATATGTTAAGGTTCCAGAGCGAGATACTACCCCTATTCTTCCTTTCTTATGAATATATCCAGGCATAATACCAATCTTACATTCTCCTGGTGTTATTATACCAGGGCAATTCGGCCCAATCAATCTAGTTTTTTTACCTTCCAAATAATTCTTTACAATTAGCATATCCTTGATTGGAATATGCTCTGTTATACAAATTACTAATTCTAGTTCTGCGTCAACTGCCTCTAAAATTGCATCTGCAGCAAATTTTGCAGGAACATATATAATAGATGCATTTGCTTTAGTTTCGTAGGCAGCTTGTTTTACAGTGTCAAACACATTTATGCCTTCCACTTTTGTATTTCCTTTAAAAGGACTTACACCAGCAACTATATTCGTACCATATTCAATCATTTGTTTTGTATGATAAGAAGCTGTATTTCCTGTTATACCTTGAACTATTACCCTAGTAGATTCATCAACCCAAATACTCATTCTTATACCACCCCCACAAAATTATTGAACTAAACTAATTATCTTCTTAGTTCCCTCATCCATATCTTTAGCAGTAAATATATTAAGTTTTGAATCCTTTATTATTTCCATACCTAAATCCATATTTGTTCCTTCCAATCTAATTACAAGTGGAATATTTAATGCCAACTCTTTAGTTGCATTTACAATTCCCTTGGCAATAACATCACATTTCATTATTCCGCCAAATATATTGACAAAAATCCCCTTAACTCTGGAATCAGATATTATTATTTTAAATGCATTGGTTACATTTTCTTCTGTTGCTCCTCCTCCAACATCTAAAAAGTTTGCTGGTTCTCCCCCATAATACTTGATAGTATCCATTGTAGCCATTGCCAATCCTGCTCCATTAACTACACATCCAATATTGCCGTCCAAAGATATATATGACAATCCATACTTTGATGCTTCTATCTCTTTTTCATTTTCTTCACTTAAATCCCTATAATTACATATATCTCTATTTCTATATAGACCATTTTCATCAAAGTTCATTTTTGCATCTAAAGCTAACAATTGTTTATCTTCCGTTACTACTAAAGGATTTATTTCTAGCAGTGTACAATCTTTATCTACAAAACATTTATATAAATTCATAACAACCTCTACAAATTGATTTATCAACTCCTGTGGAATATTGATATTAAGGCCTATCCTCTTAGCTTGGAATTCTAATACTCCAAGTAATGGATCAATAGATTCTGTAAATATCATATCAGGCTTTTCTTTTGATATTTCTTCAATATCAGTTCCACCTTCTTCAGAAGCTATAAGAGTTATCTTTGACTTTTCTCTATCTAAAACAAAAGCTAAGTAGTATTCTTTAAAAATATCGCAACCTTCTTCAATCAAAACAGCCTTTACTTTCTTTCCTTTAGGCCCAGTTTGAGGTGTCACTAAGATTTTACCTATTAACTCTTTAGAATACTTCTTGACATCATCTATTGAATTTGCTATTTTTATACCTCCAGCCTTTCCCCTACCTCCAGCATGAATTTGTGATTTCACTACTGCAATATCAGTACCTATTCTCCAAGCAGCTCTCTCAGCATCTTCTGGATCATAAATAACTCTACCATTAGGTACTGGTATACAGAAGCTTCTCAATATCTCTTTTGCTTGATACTCATGAATATTCATACTTTTCCCTCCCATTTCTTGTAGTATAAAATGAAAAAACTCAGCAAAAATTTGCTGAGTTATTACCACGGGATTGTAGACATAAAGAAAAAAATCTTTCTATTGTTATAGAAAGAGCATTATTAATAATCAGATTAAGCACACATATTTAATACATATGAATAAATCATATGCTTAACCTACTTTTAATAGCATCTCCCCATCCTCGTGAGTAATAAACAGCTTTTCCCATTGGCAGGTCTCCTGACTTAAGAATAACAAACCTTAAACCTTCCCATACTTTTAAGTACAGTGGTAAACTTAAGGTTCTATCTATCACAGTGGCGGGACCGTGTCGGAATTCAACCGAACTTCCCTTTTAAACAATCATTAAGATTGTACCAAATGGTCACTATATTAAATTCTAAATAGATACTATCATGAAAAATTATAACTGTCAATTGATATGTCGAAAACGAAACTTTACTATACTTCTCAATGTAACTAAATCTAACAAAAATATAACAAAAATTCGAAGATAAAATCCAATAAAGAAACCATTAATACCAAATTTAGGGTTCCCAACAAGAAAATATACTAAAAGTAGTTGAATACTCATGCCTATCAATCGATTTATTGTTATAGCAGTATGTTTGTTTAGACCTTGAAGAATGCCAGAGAAAGTATGCTGTAGTGCCATAAATACAGTGCTATAGCTAAGAATTCGTAAATATTCTCCTACTTTTTTATCATTATATAGAAAAACAGCTAATGGTTCAGAGAAAAGTCTATAAAGAATAGATAATGGAATAGATATAATTAAGGTGATTTTAATAGCAAACAATATATCCGCTTTCATATTTCTATAGTTTTTCAAAGCCATTTGCTCAGATAAACTAGGAACAATATTAATAACCAGTGATTGTTAAGGGTCCTGCTATTTTTATTATTTGATTTAATATATCAATTGAATTTAATTGTATATAACAAGGATAAGAAGATTTTTTATTTTCCCTTTTATAAGCAAGTATTAGCCAAATTAATCCGAAAAACTCACCAATACTTATTCCACATATAGCTACTAAGACTCCAAATTCCAGTTCTACAGGATAAGAATAGTGGAGGAATCCTAAAACAATCAAAAACCTAGATACATTATTGATAATTTCAGAAACACTAGCTACTCCAACCTTCTTGAGTCCATAATAATATCCTCTTATAACAGAGTTAATAGATATAATAATTATTATTGGAACGAGAAAATATATAGACTGTAGCATATTTCTATTTTTAAATATTTTCTCACTGATAGGATTACTTAAACAAACAAGAATAAAGCTAAGTACAATTGAAAGGATGAAATTTAATATAATTGAAAACTTAAGTATTTGGTAAACATTTTCTTTATGATTCTTTGAATTTTCTTGTGCAACTAATTGAGATACTGCCATAGGAACTCCAGCAGTAGTTATAATCATAAATATCATAAGAACAGACATTGACATTTGAAATAGTCCCATTGCCTCTGCTCCAATTAAATTTGACAACAAAACATCATAACTAAATCCAATAAATGCTATGATGAAGTTCATTGCAGTCATTAAAATTGACCCATATACAAAGGAAGACTTTTTCAACAGATCACCTCGTCAGCTTTAGCCATATAATCATTTATATTCTTGTAAGTTTAAAGAAATACATACCTATTATTACATATATTTCAAAACCATAGTCCATAACTCCCACTTCAATTGTAAAGTTATTAATTATTAAGTTCCCAAGATTTATTGTATCAATAATCTTCTTGTATACAAACTCTACTCCACCAACTCTGGAAATAGTTTCTATAGTATCATCTTTCTCTATTGTAATGCCTAGCACATCAACCTTGTCCATTTTAAAAACAGTTCCTCCTGATCCAGTATCTATAAGTACATTGTCCAATACCATAGATTTGCCTTTATAAAAAATAGTAATTTTACAAAACGGAAATCCATATTTAAAATCTAACTTAACCATACTTTCTAACCCCAATCCAATTTCTCTCTTCTATTTTTAATTCTTTATTGTTTGTGTGATAGACATACATTTCTCTACTTTTGTCTTTTTTATGTTTTTGAGAGTATTCTTTAAGAGCATCCCTACCCTCATCAAATATATTAATCACTGAAAGTTATTCAATAACTCTTTGTCCTTCCTTAAAATATGCTTCTATGACCTCAAATAGTAACCATTTATTTGGGTGATTTACTCTTGCTTCTGACCATTTCAAAATCATCAACCTCCTTCGAAACACAAGTTCTTATTATTTATATTATACTTTATATTGAAATATTTGTCATTATAGAACGCTCG
The DNA here is from genome assembly GCF_900130025.1 of Sporanaerobacter acetigenes DSM 13106. Taxonomy (NCBI): domain Bacteria; kingdom Bacillati; phylum Bacillota; class Tissierellia; order Tissierellales; family Sporanaerobacteraceae; genus Sporanaerobacter; species Sporanaerobacter acetigenes. The sequence continues at coordinate 103,044 of NZ_FQXR01000002.1, forward strand.
TTTTTATTGAGGTGAGCAATGTGGAAGAATTAAATTTATTTAAAAATATAATTTTCCAAGCAAGAAATACATAAATCATTGATGTCATTACCTTGACACGATGGGTTATACTTTATTTATTATATTTTGATTAAATATACTTCCTATCTTTACTTTAAAAAATTCATCTTCCCTAATCATCGCATTATAAGGCTGCGATGTAAACTCAATAATTGTGTTAACTACATGATCAAAATTAAGTTCATATCTTAATATTTTCTTACAAAAATTATCCCATCTTTTTTGCATTTCGACATCTTTAGTTAACCTTGCAATAACAGCTACAGAATCTTTTTCATATGGTGTTCCCCCACATCTAAATCATTCGAATAGTTCTTTAAAAGATAATCTGCATCAACTGTTGGACTTGTGGTAAATCCACTAATGGAATATAGTAAAAATCCACCCTTAAGAATAAGATTTTCTTTATATTTTGATTCAGAAAGTCTCCTAATAAATTCCTCTTGGCAAAATAGATTTAATAATTATTTTCGCTTTTGTCATTTTATTTCTCCCATATCAATACTGCATTTTCTAATAGTGTATCCCAATTGTTTTCCTTTTCAAAAATTTCTCTTGCATCAAAATCTGCATAGTAAATTGCGTCCACATTTTCTTTCTTATCCAATGGGAAGATAAACCTACGTTCATCACGGGTTTCTTCTTGATTAATCAACTTTCTTGTATGTGATTTTGCAAATGTTTCAGTATAATATAAAAAGATAACATTTTTTTCTTTACCGTCGATTTTGAGCGTAATAGGATGCGTAGCTGCTACAGAATAATAACTTACTCCATAATAATGAGAAACAAGCATATCGTCGTCCTGTGTTTCAATTTTAATCAACGATTCCTCATAAGGTACAACCTTATTGTGATGGAAGCTAAAAGAAAAAACTCCAAACAGGATTAAACCTGTAAGTATAATAGATAAACCTGAAATAATAAGTTTTTTATTTCTCAACTTTTTTTTGAAGCCCTTAATAAGGGGAGCTTCTTTTTCAGCTGGAATAAATATTTCTTGTTTCATTAACTTAACTTCTTTTTTACATTCTTCACAATGCTCTAAATGTTCTTCTACCATTTCCTTAGTATCATCGCTTACAACCCCATCAACATAAAGAGGTAAAATATCTTTAATTATATTACAATTGATCTCTTTCATTGTTCATCCCCTCCATATATTCAATAACTTGCTTTCTTGCTCTGTGATAAGTCACCCTTGCCCATCCAGAGCTTTTCCCAAAGAGCTTGCCTATTTTCTCAAAGGGCAATTCGCCAAACACTCGTAGAAAAAAAACTTCTTTATAGGGTTCTTCCATAGTGTGAAGAAACTGATGGATGATAAAGGCATCTTCTTCATTCACAAGATGTTCTGATATAATGACTCCCGTATCAAATATATCATCAAGTGAATCATTGCCAATTTTATTCTTTCTTTTCTTTTGATATGAAAAATAAGTGTTTTTTGCAATTGTAAATAACCAAGCTCGAATATCTTTGGAGCCATCGAAGCTATTAATGGACTTCAATGCTTTAAAAAATGCTTCTTGTGTAACTTCCTCCGCTATATTCTCATCGCCAGATAAAGACCTTATATATAAAAACACCTCCCGAAAATACAGATAATATATCTCCTCGAAGTCCATGCCTTTTCACTCCCTTCACTTATATAACTTCCGAAATATGCTTTCGTTACAATATATTTAAATGATAAATTACAAGTTTTATTCTAATATAACATAATCTCCAAAGCAGTTTATAGATATTAGCTATAATTATATTGATTGAATTATTTCTAAACAAAAAAACCAGTCAAGATTTCCGCTTTAAATCTCAACTGGCTTCCTTTTAATTAATTATAATAGCACGTTCCCAAGGAGCTGTGTCTAATATCTTTCCTTTAACGTGCACTACAAAATATATCCATACTCTTTTCCGTCTCTAGATATCCATAAAACCCAAAGGCACTGCCTTCATTGTGATAGTCAAGTATAATATTATCTGCTAATATTTCTTCCTTTCCATCAACTAGCTTTATTAGACTGTAATATCCATTGCCTTTATATCTACTAAATAATATTTCATCTTTAGATATACTTATAGGCATGAAATCGAAATAATCCCCTTTTGTTATTTTCTTTGTCTTTGAAGTTTTTATATCTACTTCGTAAATATTGTGTGGTTGATTTTCCCAATCATCATACGCCTTGTTAAAGTCCATTTCCCAAACATCCTCTAAACTTTTAGTTGCTGAATATAATAATTTTTCTCCATCTAGCGTAAAACTTGGAGTCATAGCAACCAAATCCTTATACATAAATTTAATTGTTTTATATGTTTTATCCTTATTTATGTCTACTAAGATAACTTCTTTATTCATAATCATATCCCTATTGCCACCTTCAATTAGACCAATTAAATTGTTATACTTTGGATTTATAGATAAATGGTTTTTATGAGGTAATGTTGCTATATCTGTAAACTCTGTATGTGTCTTTTCCTCCACATCATATATCCCTATGCCTATTCCATCTGCACTCAATGAAGCTGAAGCAGGTTTCTCCATAATATAAATATACTTTCCATCTTCTGTTACATCCCATATAGCAGGGTCATATCCAATCATTTCATCAGTGGATTTCCGGCCCTCTATTATTATATTTGTTGAAAATGTCTTGTTTTTTGAATCATACTCATTTAAATTTACTTCTATGATACCATTATTGACAGCAAAATCTCCTTCTCCCGTCGTCCATTTGCTTATCTTTATGCCATAAATAATATTTCTATTAGATGCTTTAAAATTATCATAGTAGTATTCGTCTAAATGTTTAGTTTTTTCTTTGGTCAATACATTAAACATTGTAAACCCTGGTTCATTAGTAGCATACACTATAGTTTTATCATCTGTCCAATCATAGGAAACAATTTTATCTGCTATTTTTTCATACTTCTTTTCTTTCATATCATATATATAAAGACTATCTTTATTGGTATAGGCTATGTAATCTCCAGATTTTGAAATAATGGGATAGCTAAATTCTTTTCCTTCATGAACTTCAGTCTCTTCTCCATTATTTAAATAAGAAAAATATAGTCCATCTTCTTTGGTATATACTATAAAAGAATCATTCTCTCCTATAGACTTGTTAGGCATATTAGCGCAAGCTACAAGAAATCCAGATACTAACACTAAAATTAAAAGAAAAATTAGAATTTTGTAACGCAAAATAGACATATTAACACCTCCAATCTAAATTTTGTTTTAATACTGGGCAACATAAAAGCCGCCACATACACAGGCGGAGTCGGATGGAAAACTAGTTTTATGGTAATTTTAGTTTCATCGAACTTTTATATTTTTTGATGTCATTCCTTTGACACGAGGAGTTATACCTAATAATGAGTTATTTGCTGATTTAGAACGAATCAAAAAATCTAAGCCTATAAGCGCATTAATTCTATCATTCGGATCAATAACACCAAAATCCAATTTGATATCTTTTAAAACTAAACTTCCAAATATTCTGTTGCAATAATTGTATGGAAGGCTCCTATATCTATTATTACATCATCTATAATAGTTGGAGGCCATTTGACTTAATTTATCTATTATTATTATCATTATGGATATACCAAGAAGTAGAAAACCTACCTTTCCCCAATTTCTCCACGTTATATTCATAACTAATGTAGTACCTATTCCACCAGCACCTATTACTCCTAGAATAGTAGAATTTCTAATATTTGATTCTAATCTGTATAATGCCAATCTAATAAATGTTGGAAATGTATGAGGTAGTAGTCCATGTCTATAAGACTGCAAATTAGTTGCTCCTGTTGTTGTTATGCTATCTTGTATGTTTTTCCCCTCATTTTCCAGTACTTCACTATACATTTTGGTAAGCACACCCGTTGTATAAATACTAAGAGCCATAGCTCCAGCCATAGGGCCTGGTCCTACTCCCCTGAAAAATATTATTGCTGTCACAATTGGCGGAAATGTCCTTAAAATATTTATAACTCCCTTTAAAAATATAGAAACTCCTTTGCTAGGTGAGGTATTGTATGCAGTTAGATATGAAAGAACTAAAGCAAATAATCCCCCCACTATTGTGGCAAATACAGCTATAAAGAAGCTTTCTAATATTCCCTCTATAAGCTTAGGAAAACAAGTGGGGTCTATTCTTATCATTCTCGATATAACATCTTTGCCCTGTCCTAATCCTAATATAAATCTATCATAGGTAATATTTAAAGATTTAAAAGCAAATAAAAATAGTATTATCAATAAAATAGGTATATAAAAAATCTTAAATACCTGAAATTTTTTATAGTTATCAATAGATTTAAATCTTATAGCTTTTTTTATAAGATATTTTCTAACAAATAAACTCAGTAAATCTATAATCAAAATTGTAAAAAACAAAATCAATATCAATGTGGATAAATTGTCATATCTAAGATGATTTAAATCTCTCCACATAATCTGGCCTATTCCTCCAGCACCTACTAATCCTAAAATAGTTGCACCGCGGATATTTGTCTCAAGTACAATAAAAAAAACAGAAATAGATAATTCCAATATATGAGGTAAAACACAATACCTTAAAACTTGTGTAGAATTAGCACCTACTGATTTAATTGAATTTAATTGATTTTCTTTAATTCCTTCAATATATTCTCTAAATAATTTTAATGATATCAAAAATGCAATGATAGTAAGGGCAACTATTCCTGAAAATTTTCCTACACTAAATATACTCACTAAAATCGCTGCCCATATTAAACTTGGTATAGTTCTAAGAAAAGAAAATACTCCGCTTAATATGGCTGATGCATACCTATTTGGAGCAATATTGTCTGCAATTAAAAGAGAAAAAGGCAATGCTACCAGTACACCTAAAATAGATGATACTATAGCAATTTGAATTGTTTCAATTAGTTTGTCAAATGCTTCTACCCCATAAGATATATTTGGCCTTAGCATTCTCTGGAAAAGATTGAACATGCTAGGTATACCTTTATGTAATTTTACAAAATCAAATTCCACCTTAAATCCAAGAAAAATCAAAATAGCAATTGCTCCTAAAAAATATAAGCTTTTATATATTTTATTCTTGGCTATATAATTCTTTAAGGAGTTCATCTCTCAAATCACCCACTTCCCCATCATAGAGAATTTTACCATTCTTAAGAGCTATAATCCTATGACAGTACTTCTTTGCCAAATTTACATCATGAAGATTAATCATTATAGTAATATTTTTCTCATCATTAATAACCTTAAAATAATCCATTATACTTTGAGAAGTAGCTATGTCTAAGCTAGATACTGGCTCATCTGCTAAAATAATCTTTGGTTCCTGACAAAGAGTCTTCGCAATAGCTACTCTTTGCTTTTGTCCTCCACTTAACTCTTCTGCCCTTTCAAACATCTTTTTACTTAAACCTACTTGTTTTAATGCATTGCTTGCACTTTCATAGTCTTCATCATTGAACAATCCAAAAAAAGACTTTAAGGAAGACTTGTATCCAAGCCTTCCAATTAACACATTGTCTATGACAGTAGACTTTTCAATTAAGTTATAATCTTGAAAAACAAATCCTATCTGTCTTCTTATATTTCTAAGCTGAGAATTATTTAGCTTTGTAATATCTACATCATCTATGTATACCTTACCACTTAGAGGTTTAACTAATAAGTTTATAGACTTCAGCAAAGTAGATTTCCCACTACCAGAAGAGCCTATTATACCTACAAATTCTCCTTGTTTAATTTCTGTATTTATATTATCTATTGCTAATGTTTTGCCATCATAGGAAACAGTTAAATCTTCTATTTTAAGCATTGCACTCACTCCTATTCGGCTTCTTTTAAGTCAATATTCATCGTCTTTGCTGTAGTTCTTATGATATCGTAATCTGAATCTGTTGCCTCTTCAAATCCATACATATTGAATAAAGTCTTTAAAAGTTCTGAACCTTCTTCAGTTTTTGCAATGTTTAATAATGCAACTTTTATCTTGTCTTTAAGCTCTTCTTCCATGTCTCCTTTAACAGTTACAGATATATTTGGGATATAATCAGTGTAGCCTAATACTTCAGTTTTTTCCATAGCTTCCGGAAAATCTTCCTTATATCTGTCTCTTGCATCTACAAAAGTAGTTGCCACATCTACGTCACCATTTAATAGCAATTGCAATGCCTTGTCATGTCCTCCAGCATATACATATTCTATATCTTTTTCTATATTTATTCCTTCTTTTATCAAATGTGCTCCTGGAAATAAATATCCAGATGTTGAAGATGGGTCTACAAAAGCTACTTTTTTACCCTTTATATCTGAAAAACTGGTTATATCGCTATCCTTTCTTACTAGAAATTGTGAACGATATTTTGCCTCTCCTGATTTGTTTAATGCTGTTAATATAACTTCTGCATTGCTTTCCTCATTTGCTAATACATAAGCAAATGGTGGAATAAAACCAAAATCAACTTGACCTGAGCCTAATCCTTCTACTACTCCTACATAATTTGTAGCAGTAAATCCTTCTACTTTAACACCTAGTTCCTTAGATAACATTTCTGTCAATGGTTCTACAGATTCTATTAATGAATCTCCATCTTTCATAGGAACAAATCCCATTCTAATGACTTCCTCTTTCTTAGATGTACAACCAACAATTGAAATAGCTAAAACTACTATTAATAATAAAGCAATTGCTCTTTTCATTTTGTACCCCCCTTACAATTTGATTTCTAATATACAATATAACAATTTCGATAAAATTGCAATACACTTTTAGAAAAAATAAAAGCATATCGGTAGTGTATGGGGTCATTTTGATAATTCTATAATATCAGTGGCTACTTTTTCAATAAATCTTCTGTCATGTTCTACTAAAATCATTGTTGGTGAGTATTCCAAAATCATATTCTCTATCTGAATTCTGGAGATTACATCAATATAATTAAGCCGTTCATCCCATATAAATAAATGTGCTTCTTCACATATGGACTTAGCCAAGAATATCTTTTTCTTTTGTCCCATACTAAAATTCTCAATAGAAATTTCAAACTGATTCCTTGAAAAACCTAGCTTTCTCAAAACAGTCAAAAATTTTGTTTTGTCTAATTGCTCTTCATTAACAAATTCATTTATATTTCCATTAACATAATTGAATTTCTGTGGAACATAGGAAATAGTAATTCCCTTTGCAATTTCAAAACTACCTTGTCAGACCAAGTAGACTTTTCCCTTGCCGACTGTTTCAACCTTCTAATTTCTTTTCTGAGCTTTTGATTTTGTTCTAATTCATATTTGTCTTCTAAGTTCTTGTTTTGCTCCCAAGTATCGTAAGTTCCCTTCTGGAGAACTATCTTGCTCTTCTCTATAGTTAATATACGGTCTACTATACTATTGATAAATTCCCTATCATGGGATACAAGTATAAATCCCTTCTTACTCTCTAAATATTTTGCAACTACATCTCTGCCATATAAGATTCTCCTTTCATAATTTGATTTTTAGCGAGAATCTGTATTTAAAAACAAAAAAGTTGAGAATAGAAAACTCTCAACTAATATTACAAAAAATACTATAATTATCTTTGTTAAATAAGTATATTGAAAGAGATTTCTCGCTAAAATGGGCACAACAAAATAGGCATTGCTCAAAGCAAAGAAAATAGTTGTGCTTATTTAATTCATTATTTAGCAAGAAATATATTCATCTGTACACCCCTTCCATATTCTTAGTTAAATTATATCATATCTTTCCCATATCTTCTAGATATAATATAATACTTACAAATATAATCTCTATTTTTCAATGTTTATAATTTCACTTGCATACTTTTTAATATAATAAATCTTCTAGTTTTTTATAGGATGTTACATTTATCCTCTTAAGACCATATAAATCTTTTGATATATTTGCATATCTATTTCTTGTGGTAAGGGTAACTTTAATATTTAGTTCTTTTAGTATCTTTTCTGTAACTCTATTATATTTTCCATAGGGATAAGCATAAACATAAGACTCAGAGCCTAATTTATCCTTTATAATCTGTATAACTTGTATTCCATCTTTTTTGATCCTAGCATAATAAGCACTTTTGTCTTCTCTTTTTCTTTTCAATACTCCATTTCCATGGCTTTTACTTTCTTTGTAATAGTGGAGATTGTAAGAATGGGGCTGTATTTCAATAAGTCCGCTATTATACATTTCTTTTGCTTCATCCCAAGAAAAATAATTGTATTTTGGGTCATTATTAAAATTTGTTTTCCCAATCCTTGAGCCTATTACAAATATAGCAGCTTTCATATTATTTTCTTTTAATATTGGATAAGCGTATTCATAATTATCCTTATAACCATCATCAAAAGTTATTATAATAGGCTTTTTAGGTAGTTTTCCCTTGCCTTCCTTGTATTTTATTAATTCTTTGAAGGATATAGTCGTATACCCTTTTTTTATTAAATACTCCATATCCCCTTTAAATCTTTCCTTGGTCACTCTAATTTTATCTGTTTTTTCTCCTTCCTCCACAATATGATGATACATGAGTATGGGAATATGCCTATTGTTCCCTGTTTGACTTATTGCCATCTTAGGAGCTAATACAACACAAGCCACCAGTACAATAATAGATAAAAATACCTTTTTTATTTTTAAGTCCCCCTTCACAAATACACGATTAGTATTTCAATCCAAATCATATACCTTGTCCTTTTTCAATTTTCATTAACTATTTGATTTATTGATATTTGTTGTGAATTTTGGAGTTTCTAGAAACATTTTAGTACCATGGTTACTAATTAAAATTATGAATTTAGAGACTACACTAATTCTGCTCTTTTAAAATCAATAATTAAATTTTCTTTATCTGCTATCTTTTCTTCTATCTCCTTATTCCAACAACATTCTTCTAACTCAATACCTTTAGCTAAATAACACATGTGATTATATAGAGGGTCCTTAACATCTTTCATATAAATAGCCATTAATTTATTACTTTTAGTTGTTATATCCCTTATATCTTCTTGTAAGAGAGTATTTGGAATCATATAATTGCTCTTTTCATCTAATTTAAAACCCAAACATCCTCGTTCATTGCCTACTATTTTTTCTGTATACAATTTACCACAAGTACTATTTGATTGAAAATCACCCACCATTTTAGCATTTTTATAAATACTCATAGTTGGTATAATAACATTCATTTTTTTAGTGGTTGTCCAAGTATCTTCAACCCCAAAATCTTCCACAGTTAATTTTCTATTTATACATTTCTCAAAGAAATCCTTACTTGATATATTATTATTAGTCTCAACTCCTGTTAAATGCAAAAATTGTCTTTTTAAGAATAGTATATCTAAATAAAAATACTGTTTTTTCTGTTTCTCATAAATTATTAACATGTTTTTATTTAACAAATTTTCTTTATATAATGCAGCAGCTTGTACTATAATTCGTAAATATTCTTTCTTGTCTTTTATTACTTCCATGTTCCTTACCCCACTATCACCTATAAATTTAAAAGGAGAGTAATAACACCGCAGCGTTATCTACTCTCCTTTAGTGGCTGATTTTTCTGTAGTCTGCCTACGCACCGACTCATTCGTTCGGTTAGTCTATTGGGTCTTTCTGTTGCCCACCAACGCACTGGCTCATTCGTCCAGTCTGTCTATCAGATTATTAACCTGTCAGCCCAGGCACTATAGATTACCATAGTAGTGTAACTTTCGTTACAAGCATAGTATACACATTTTGTTGAAAAACTATGCTTCTATTTGTAATTACATTATATGCTATTTCATAATTCTTGTCAATCAACATATTGTTATTCAGTCCGTTCTACAAAACCTACTCAAATATATCAAAATATATTTATACAAATAAATTTTGCTCAAGAAGTATCATCTTATCGATTTAATTCATCCATAATTTCTCCTGTCTTTTTTGCCTTTATAAATTTTTATTATTTAGATTTTATTCGCTTTTGCTATTTTGGCTCTCTACAAGGGTTTGCTCATAATGTAACTATTCCACTATACCGTCTACTAATCCGTATTTTCGATAAAATGCCAACCCATTTTTATTTTGTAGCATGCACAATAGAGATGCATATTCGTAGTCATTATTTGAAAAAATACTTTTAAAAGCATGGGTTAATAAGTATGTACCATATCCTAATCGCTGATAATTAGGTTTAACTACTAGTTTATCTACAATATTTCCGTTAAGCCAATAAAACCCTACAAGTTCGTTTTCTTTCCAAAAAGATTTGAAGGAATCAATAAAGTAACGTTTTGCACTTAAATCATGCATATATTCTATAGTGTCATCCAAATTATTAAATGGAACTTGAAAACTAAAAGCATTATCCAATAGTATGCAATAGTCCTTGATTAAACCTATATCAAATACATTTTCATTTAATATAAATTCATTTATTTTTTTATCAAAGTCTTTTCTATAAAGAATAAACTCTTGACAAATCCAAGGATTATCTGGATCAAATATATAATCTGTTGTATTCATCACTAACACCGCCTAATATAAATTTCTCTCGAAAAGTCTTATTATTATAGCACGTTCCCCACAAGCTGGTTCGGACTAAAATTGAGGATTTCCTTATGATTGCTGATTTAATCGGAATAAGGATCGAAATATATCCTACAGCTAAGATTCAACTTATAAATTATGTGCAATAATTCAAAAATCTATCTTTCACCTAATAACTCTAACACTTCATTAGCCATTGTCAAAATATTATGCTGAATGCCACATGCATTTTTCAAATCTTCTTTATTATACCATTTGAGTAAATTGGATTCCCCATCTTCTGGCATTGTATCAAAAGATTTTGCAGTAGCATAAAAGACAAAGTCTATATGATAATGTTCTGGATTTACTTCACCGAAAATCGTATGCATAGGATTTATTAACAATTTCTCTCCTACCAATTCGCATGAATTTTTGAGTTGGTTATTTATTGGATTGTATAGATTTATTTTTAAACCCGCTTCTTCTTGTGCTTCACGAATACATGCCTCTTCTGGCAATTCATTCAATTCAATATGTCCACCTAAAGGAAGTATCTTTTTAGCCTTTTTATGTAAATGTAATAAAACTTTATCTTTATGTACTATAAATATGGAAACTGTAAAATGTTTCTCCATGATTATGCTCCCCTCCAAAATTATATTATCAAAATTTATATAAAATCTCTTTCTAATTATATATCTTATCACTAAAGGGATTGTATCTCTATTTCTATATTTAAAGACTAAAAAATTATTTTGCGTTAGCTTTTTCTATATCTTTACAGATTCTCTATTTGTCTGAATTTTAACATCTAAATCCTTAAAACAAAATACTAAATTATAAGCATCCTCTACATTTGGGTCAATATATCCAGTATCTATAAAACCAACTTTTTTATAAAGTTTAATAGCTTTAACATCCTCCTTTTTCACACAAACTTCTACATTATCATACCTTCTCTCTACATAAAGGTAATCCAAAATTAATTTTAAGACTTTATACCCATAGCCTTTATTTTGATACTTGATATCTATTAAAAATTGCTGAAGTTCATAGCATTCAGGTTCTTCATTTATATCACGAACCATCAGCATTCCTGTAATCCTTTTTTCTTTTTTGAATTCCAAAGACCCTAGCATTATAATTTCTATAGATATATCCTCTTGCTAGAATCCCTATAGGACTAGCAACATATTTCAACTACTCTTCCGATAATTTTAATGAAGTTAATTCAGTCCAATTATTTTCATCTACATTAATTAGTGAAATATCATCTTTTTTAGTCGTTAATTTTACTGAACCATAATCATCTATGCCATTAAAGTTAAACCCTTGTTTTAACCAAAAGTTCATATTTTTTTATTAGATACATTAAGTTCGAAGTATTTAGCTCCTTTTGAAACTTCAATTTCTTTAACCATATTGAAAAAACTTGTACCTAAATCACCATTCCTACATCCTGGTAAAATACAGTAATAAAGTACCACCCCTTTCAAAATTTCATTATAAGCAAAATAGAATTTATATTGAAATGTATATTTCAAATGATTTCATGCTTATGTATATAATTATATCAATGTTTATTTATAAAAACTTCTCCATGATCTGCTATTCTTTGTTTTGATTTAACTTGGTTGTATCGTGGTTACAAATTACAAGTTACAAATTTTCTTCTTTTAAATCTTCTGGTATTTCTATTTCCTTTTCATAATAGACTTTTACCAGTATGAATATTCCATAAAGTGATGAGCTTTCAGCGGTAATAGCAAATTGGTTAAGAAATCGAAACACCCTTGAATTCTTAGGACTTTGGGAATCATTACATAATCCTGAATTCAATTCCCTCGAATTCGAGGGAATTGAAATTTTATAATATGTTGTTTACATATTACTCTATTTTTGTCTTGTAAAATTAAATTTGCAAATAAAACCATTTTAGAACTATCCCACATAAAGCAAACCTTATAACAGCTATTTCTAGCCATTATAAGGTTTTAATTTATAATTTATAATTTAAAGATTGCTCCACTTACTCCAGCCGTAGGTTGCGGACTTATAGCTCCCTTTGGGCGCTATAAGTCTCGCCAACCCTGACAGGGGTAGTAACCTACAGTACTACTCCCACTCAATCGTAGCAGGTGGTTTGCTTGTTATATCGTATACTACTCTGTTTACATGTTCTACTTCATTTACTATTCTGTTTGAAATCTTTTCTAGTACGTCTAGTGGAATTCTTGCCCAATCGGCTGTCATTCCGTCTATACTTGTTACAGCTCTAAGTCCTACTGTATAGGAATAGGTTCTTTCGTCTCCCATTACTCCTACACTTCTTATATTAGGTAGTAGGGCAAAGTATTGCCAGATTTCTCTGTCTAGCCCTGCTTTTTTGATTTCATCTCTAAAAATATAATCTGCTTCTCTTACAATTTTAAGTTTATCTTCATTTACTTCTCCCAATACTCTTATAGCAAGACCCGGGCCTGGGAATGGTTGCCTTTCTACTACTTCTTCTGAAAGTCCCAATTTTCTTCCTACTTCTCTTACTTCGTCTTTAAACAATTGTCTTAAAGGTTCTACAAGTTTAAAGTTCACATCTTCTGGTAGTCCACCTACATTGTGATGACTTTTTATAACTGAAGATTTACCTACTCCACTTTCCACTACATCTGGATAAATAGTTCCTTGAACTAGATAATCTATCCCTTCAAGTTTTCCTTGTTCTTCTTCAAATACTCTTATAAATTCTTCTCCAATAATTTTTCTCTTTCTTTCAGGATCTTCTACACCTTTTAATTTGTTTAAAAATCTTTCTCTTGCATCTACTGCTATAAGATTCATATGAAATTCTTCTCTAAATACTTTTACTACTTGTTTTGCTTCATCTTTTCTAAGTAAACCATGATCTACAAATACACAAGTCAAACTGTCCCCTATAGCTTCATGTACAAGAACTGCCGCTACAGATGAATCTACTCCACCTGAAAGAGCACAAATTGCTTTTCCATCTCTAATTTCTTCTTTGATTTCAGCAACAGTCTTATTGATAAAATCCTCCATATTCCAATTTGCATTGCAATTACATATCTTAAATAAGAAGTTTTTTATGATATCTCTCCCATTTTTCGTATGCTCAACTTCTGGATGAAATTGAACTCCATAGAGCTTCTTATCTGAACTTTCCATAGCTGCTACGGGACATATAGGAGTATTTCCTACTACTTTGAACCCTTCTGGAGCCTTTTCTATAAAATCTGTATGGCTCATCCAAGCAGTAATACTATTATCCATTCCACTGAACAATAAGCTACTATTGTCTACATTTACTTGTGTCTTTCCGTATTCTCTGGTAGTAGCTCTAGATACTTTTCCGTCCAATACTTGAGCCATTAGCTGGCTACCATAGCATATTCCCAAAATAGGAATTCCTAAATTGAATACTTCACTATCACATTTAGGAGAATCCTCTCCATATACACTAGCTGGACCACCAGAGAAAATAATCCCTTCAGGATTTTTTTCTTTTATCTTTTCAATAGGATAATTATATGGAACTATTTCGCAATAAACACTTGCCTCTCTAACTCTTCTTCCTATGAGTTGGCTATACTGGCCACCAAAATCCATTATTAAGATCAAATTAACACATCCTTCCTATCTTCTACTATAATTTGGTGCTTCTTTTGTGATGTTTATGTCATGAGGATGGTTTTCTATAAGTCCCGCTCCTGTTATCTTCACAAGTCTAGATTTTTCTTGCAATTCTTTTATATTGTGAGCGCCTACATATCCCATACCTGATCTCAATCCACCAATCAATTGATATGCTACATCTCCCAATGGTCCTCTGTATGGAACTCTTCCTTCTACTCCTTCTGGAACTAATTTTTTAGAACCTTCTTGAAAGTATCTATCCTTACTACCAGCTGCCATTGCTGCCAATGAACCCATGCCTCTATATACTTTAAATCTTCTTCCTTCATAAAGTTCTTCTTCTCCAGGACTTTCACTGGTACCTGCAAACAAGGAGCCTATCATGACTACATTAGCCCCAACAGCAATAGCTTTAGTTACATCTCCAGAATACTTTATTCCTCCATCTGCAATGATTGGAATGTCATAAGCTTTAGCTACTTCTGCACAATTCATGATTGCAGTTATTTGAGGAACACCTATACCCGTAACTACTCTAGTAGTACAAATGGAGCCAGGTCCTATACCTACCTTTACTGCATCTACTCCTGCTTTTATTAAATCCAATGTTGCTTCTCCCGTAGCTACATTTCCTGCTATTAGTTGAAGATCTGGATATTTAGATTTTATAGTTCTCACTGCCTCCATGACTCCTTCTGAATGACCATGAGCTGTATCCACTACTATTACATCTACCTTTGCTTTAACTAACGCATCTACTCTTTCCATCATATCTGCTGTAACTCCTACTGCTGCTCCAGCAAGAAGTCTTCCTGAACCATCTTTAGCTGCATTCGGATATTTAATTGATTTCTCAATGTCTTTTATTGTGATAAGACCTCTAAGCATAAAATCTTCATCAACCAATGGCAATTTTTCAATTTTGTATTTTTTCATAGTTTCCAATGCATCATCCATTGAAATATCTGTTTGAGCTGTAACTAAATTTTTCTTAGTCATTACATCATCTATTAATTTGGTAGTATCAGTTTCAAATCTAATATCCCTGTTAGTTATAATTCCTACAAGCTTTCCATCCTTGTCCGTTATAGGTACTCCAGAAATATGATATCTTTCCATAAGTTCAAGAGCATCAGAAACAGTATGAACTGGAGATAAATAAAATGGATCTGTTATGATGCCATGTTCAGATCTCTTAACTTTGTCAACTTCCATAGCTTGCTCTTCTATAGTCATATTCTTATGAATGATACCTATTCCACCTTCTCTGGCCATAGCAATAGCCATTTTCGCTTCTGTAACAGTATCCATTCCCGCACTCATAAGTGGTATGTTAAGCTTTATTTTATTAGTAAGCCATGTATTTATTTTTACTTCTTTGGGTAAAACATCAGATTTACAAGGTAACAAAAGTACATCATCAAAAGTAAGTCCTTCGCCAACAAACTCCATCAAAATTCCTCCTCTTTGTATAATTTTATCTAAATTTATATATAGTATACCACAAGACGCATGAATCTTTTCGTCCCTTTGTGATAATATTTTCTTTTAAACTTAACAAAATTTAAACCTTATGTCAAGACAATTGGTACAAATTGATTTAATTTTATTATATAATTGATTTATCAGTATAAAAGAAAGGATAAGGGGTGTTATTATGGATTTAAAAGAAGTTCAATCTGTAGCAAGAGAGAAAATGAAGGGCTATTGTAGAGTTTGCCCTGTTTGCAATGGAGTAGCCTGTGCTGGAGAAGTACCAGGAATGGGAGGTTCACTGACAGGATCTTCTTTCAAAATCAATGTAGAAGATTTAAATAAAGTTAAATTGAAATTAAAAACTATCCACGATGCCAAAAATCCAAATTTGAATTTTAAATTTTTTGATACAAATTTAGACTTTCCCATCATAACTGCACCTATAACTGGTAGTGTCTTCAATATGGGAGGAGCTCTAACTGAAAGAGAATATGTAGATAGTGCAGTAAATGGCAGCATCTCTTCAGGAACTATTGCTATGATTGGTGATTCAGCAGATTTAACTATGTATGAAGAAGGAATTAATATATTGAAAGAAGTTAATGGCAAAGGTGTTCCTATTATTAAACCAAGAGAAAATCCCTCAGTCATTCAAAATGTAAAAAAGGCTGAAAAAATAAATCCAATAGCTGTAGGAATGGATATTGATGGAGCAGGTTTAGTGACCATGGCTCTTAAAGGACAACCTGTTGGGCCAAAAACTATTGAAGAATTAAAAGAAATAGTTTCTTCAACCAATTTGCCTTTCATTCTAAAAGGAATCATGACTCCTGAAGAAGCTAAATTGGCTGTAGAAATTGGAGCAAAGGCTATAGTAGTTTCAAATCATGGTGGCAGAATACTTGATCATACTCAGTCTACTGCAAGAGTACTTCCTGAAATAAAAGAAGCTGTAGATGGACAAATAATGATACTTGTAGATGGAGGAATACGTTCTGGAGTTGATGTATTTAAGATGTTGGCTTTAGGAGCAGATGGAGTATTGATAGGTAGACCTATAGTCATTGGAGCTTTTGGAGGATATAAAGAAGGGGTTTCACTTGTTCTTAACAATATGAAAAACGAATTATATCAAGCTATGATACTCACAGGCTGTAAAGATTTAGCTTCTATTGACCGTTCAAAGATTTCAGTAGAATGGTAAAGGACTCTTTTAGGAGTCCTTTTATTTAGCCGATTTTTTGTTTTAAATCTTGAATTTCTAATTCATGTCTTCCTACTATTTCTTTTAATCTTCTATTTTCTTGTTCAATTCTTTTGTTATTTTTGATGCTTTCTTCTTTGAATTCTGTCAAAAATGCTGTCTGTTCATATACTGCATTTAGCTTCTTATCAATTTCATCTACTTTTTCTTTTACGCCTAACATGTCCTCTTTTAAGCTCGATACATTTCCTTTTACACCTGACATGTCCTCTCTTAAGCCCGATACATCTTCTTTTACGCCTAACATGTCATCTTTTAAGCTCGATACATTTCCTTTTACACCTGACATGTCCTCTCTTAAGCCCGATACATCTTCTTTTACGCCTGACATGTCTTCTTTTAAGCTCGATACATTTCCTTTTACGCCTGACATGTCTTCTTTTAAGCCCGATACATCTCCCTTTACGCCTGATATGTCTTCCCTCAATGCCTTCAATTCACTCAACACTATGGCTTGAAACTCTTCATTGGTCATTTCTATCGCCCCCAATAAATATATCTTTTAAATATTATACCATATTTAATGAAATTTTATTTATTTATATTTTCTATTTATTAAAATCTATGTAAATTATTTTCACTGCTTTCGTAGAATTTAACTACAAATTTTCATTTCATAACTATATTCTTTTAGTTTACCTTCATAGATTAATTTTAGTTTTTTACATTCTCTAAAATCTTCAGGACATACAAGGGCTGCATGTTTATGAACAATAAATATTCCACTATTGTATAATAGGGTAGCTACAAATTGAGAACAAAAATAATTATACTTTCTTTCTACCGGAACCCTTAGCATTATTCCAAATAGTCCTAACAGGTTGTAGCTATACTTGTCCTCATTCATTCTAAATTTGTTCAACTCTTTTTTTAATCTCTTATATTGAATATCATTTACCTTTAAAGAATACAATGCACATCTGGTTTCAGGAAATCTTGCATAGGTTCCATTTACAACATCCTCTTTTACAAAACCACCAATTATAGGATTTGAGGGCCTTATTCTACCAAAACTATATAGTTCATTGAGATTTTTATCTAATGAAATAGAAACATGAGTATAGGGTTCCCTTGTATATACATAAATACATCTTGATAGCAAAGAACCACTATGAGTAAGTAAAATATATATTACTTTATTATTCCTCTATTGCTAAAATTTTAAAAATAATTGAATCTAAATAGATACACTAAATCAACTTTTTATATCTATTTATTATAACGAAATTGACAAAAAAAGTACTGCAAAAAAAACAAAAGAGAATGAAATTTCATCCTCTCACTTAAATACAGTATGCTTTTTATATCATTCCAATTTATCTACGGTTAATTCATCACAGTTGAGAACATATATACAACTATCCCCATTTCCATATACTAGCTCTCCTTTAACAGCATGTTCTTCTTCTCCTTGAATTTTTTCTTCAGTAGTCTTCCATTTCACATTTCCCTTTAGCATTTCTTTAGCATCTACATAAGCATCTACTTTTACATCTGTATTTTTTCCCAATCTGATTTTTGCCCGATTTACACTATCTATAATCCAATTATCTTTAATCTCATCAGCCATCAATCTCAAATCACTGCCACCATTTATTTCAACTTTTTTATTGCATGGTAATGTAATATTGAAATCACAGGGACATACATATTGAATATTGTTGTTATAATCTGAACAATCCATAAACGAAATATATAGAACATTGTCTAATTTATTAATGACAATATATTCATCATTTAAAACTTCTTTAGCTTTTTCTCTATCATCAGTTGTTATATTAATCGAACCAGAAGAAACTACTTTGTTACTTTCTCCAGACCTAACAGTTAAACTAGTATGAAATGGTGAATTTACAACTATTTTTTCAATTTCTTTATCAACTTCAAACTCATTGCAAGGAATTTTAAACTTATAAACTTGAGAAAAAATTCTTGTATTAATTTTATCTATCATATTAGTTTCAATCAAACTATAAATTCCTAAATTTATGACAACTATCAATAAAACTATAAATATGCTAAAAAAATCATACTTTATATTCATATCTTCTTCTTTATATTTATAACTATACCACAGTATTTCTCCACCTATCAAAAATAGTATTGCAGGCCAAAATTTGATTGATAACTTTACAGCTGATACGCTTTCTATTTGCGCAATAAATATGAGCACTCCAAAGGCAATTAACACAATTCCCATAGAAATTGTTCCTACTCGTCTTTTTCGCATATATCTTCATCCCCATCCGATTTATTTTCTTTTACTTTATTTTTAGATAACAATCTAATGCCGCCAATTATAAATATTAGAGATACAATTGTAGTTTGAATATAGTTACGCATTTCATAAGGTATAAGAGGATAAAGTATTCTCTCCACAACAATTAAAATACCTATCCCAATAAATATCCAACCTACCCATTGTGATTTTATTTTTGGCAATGCAAATGAAACTTCTTCATCAGGTTTATTTCCTTCAACACAATGAAATGCATCAAAAAAACTATAAAACCAGATTAGAGGCAGTACAAATAAAAACAAACTCAAATTTAACCATCCCATAAAAAATATAGTAAAGAAAAAAGCACCCATTATAGTTAATCCCTTTTTTTGCTGTCCTAAATACATATGACCTGCTCCAGGTATTATAGATAAAGCCAAGGTAATAGCTTTTCTATTTGATTCTTTCATTTCTTCTCCGTCCTCCTCATTTATTTTTTTCCCTGTACCATCATACTCTTCAGCAATAAATTTTTTCTTTGTGGATGAAACATCTATCAATGCAATAACCCATAATACCAGCAATGAAAAAACTAATACTGCAGCAAATCCATCATTGTGAGTAACAATTGCCATCCCTGATAAACTAAAAATTAGTATGAAAAATATTAAAAGAAATACTACTCCCCTATCTCTAAAACCTAGGTAAAAGTGCGACAATCCAGGTACAAAAGATAATAAAAAAGTTATAAATCTACTTTTTTCTTTCATTTCAATCCCTCCTCAAGTTTAGATATTTGAAAATTATTGATAAAATTAGATGTTCTATTCACTATATTTTCCGATAAGCTAAATACAATATTGAATTTATCTGTTGTTTCTTTTTTAATAGTTGATTTAGCCATTTGAGGTAATACATCAACCAATCCACTGTAAAATCCACCCCAAGTCAGAATAATAGCAACTGCAGCTACTGCTACATAATAGCCAAACATATGTTTAAATGATTCTGTATATTTCTCGACTTTAACTTTTGGTTTGTATTTTATTTTTCGTATATCTTCCATTGTCCTATGGTTAAAATCAGATGAAATTGTTTCTTCAGCACTATCTATTTCCTCACTGCCTATAAGAGAGAGAAAAATTTCCATACATTCATCGCATTCATAAAGATGTTCTTCCATTTCTTTGGACTTTTCTTTTGAAAAAGCTTTTTCTTTATAAAAAATCCATTCCAATTCATCATAATGTTTCATTTTCTTCCCTCCACTTTTTTTTCAACATATTGCGTCCACGATAAAGCCTAGAAGCTATCGTCTTTGTAGTAGTACACTCCTCTCTGGCAATATCCTCATAACTTTTTTCTTGAAAATAAAATTTTATAATTACATCTTTATATATATCTGGTATATCTTCACATAATCTATGAATTTTTTCTCTACTTTCTTTTTGTATTAAAATATCTTCTGGAGTTTTATAGAAAACTAATTCCTCAACATTTACTATATTTTCAATATTATCTATTGTTTTTTCCCTATGTTTATTTATATTTTTTCTTTTCCAGTCTATAGATTTATTAGCTGCAATTTTGCCTATCCACCCTTTGAAATTCTGAGTTTTATATTCTGGAAGGGAAATATAGATTTGCAAGAAAACTTCTTGTGCTATATTTTCTGCTTCATCATGTTCCTTAATAAAATTTAATATAACAGCAAATATATATCCTTTATATCTATCTATTATTTTGGCAAATGCTTCTTCATTTCCTGATAGTGTTTGCTTTATCAGCTCCATATCCTGCTCCATATTTCCCCTCCTTTCTCTCTCACTAATTATAACGAAGTAAACAAAAAAAGTACTGCAAAAAATAAAAAAAATCTCTGAGAAAAATTTCTCAGAGATTTTTTTATTACATCATTGGCATTCCGCCACCCATGCCGCCGCCCATGCCAGCCATTGGGTCTTCTTCTTCTATATCTGCAACTGCACTTTCTGTAGTAAGAACCATTGCAGCTACTGATGAAGCATTTTGTAGAGCTGAACGAGTAACTTTTGTTGGGTCAACAATTCCAGTCTCTATCATACTTACATATCTTTCTCTCAATGCGTCAAATCCAACTCCAGTTCCTTCCGCTTTAACTTTTTCTACTACTATTGAGCCTTCAAGTCCCGCATTCGCAGCAATTTGTCTTACAGGTTCTTCTAGAGCCCTAACAATGATATTTACTCCTGTTCTTTCGTCTCCTTCAGTTTCATCTAACAATTTTGCAACAGCTGGTATACAATCTACAAGAACTGTTCCACCACCAGGAACTATACCTTCTTCAACAGCAGCTCTTGTAGCAGCTAACGCATCTTCTATTCTCAATTTTCTTTCTTTAAGCTCAGTTTCAGTAGCAGCTCCAACTTCAATTACAGCTACTCCACCAGAAAGTTTTGCAAGTCTTTCTTGTATTTTTTCTTTATCAAATTCTGATTCTGTTTCTTCAAATTGAACTTTTAATTGTTTAACTCTATTTTCTATATCAGCTTGATTTCCTTCTCCATCAACAATTGTAGTATTGTCTTTGTCAACTTTAACTTTTCTAGCTTTTCCTAACATATCAATTGTAGTATCTTTCAATTCATATCCCAATTCTTCAGATATAACTGTACCACCAGTAAGTATTGCTATATCTTGAAGCATATCTTTTCTTCTATCGCCAAATCCAGGAGCTTTAACAGCTACACAGTTAAATGTTCCTCTCAATTTATTAACTACCAATGTTGCAAGAGCTTCTCCTTCTACATCTTCGGCAATGATAAGTAATGGTCTACCTTGTTGTACTATTTGTTCAAGAACTGGTAATATTTCTTGGATATTTGCAATTTTTTTATCTGTAATAAGTATATATGGTTCATCTAATTCAGCTACCATTTTTTCAGCATCTGTCACCATATAAGGAGATACATATCCTCTATCAAATTGCATACCTTCTACTACATCTAATGTAGTCCCCATAGATCTTGATTCTTCAACTGTGATAACTCCGTCATTTCCTACTTTTTCCATAGCTTCAGCAATTAATTTTCCTATTTCTTCATCTCCAGCTGAAATAGAAGCAACTTGAGCTATAGCCTCTTTTGATTCTACTTCTTTTGAAAATCTTCTTATCTCTTCAACAGTTTTATCTACAGCTTTATGAATTCCTCTTTGAAGAATCATTGGATTTGCTCCAGCTGCAACGTTCTTAAGTCCTTCTCTTATGATTGCTTGAGCAAGTAATGTAGCAGTAGTAGTTCCATCTCCAGCTACATCATTAGTTTTTGTAGCAACTTCTTTAACAAGTTGAGCACCCATATTTTCATATGGATCTTCCAATTCTATTTCACGAGCAATTGTTACACCATCATTAGTAATAAGTGGTGCACCAAATTTTTTATCTAAAACAACATTTCTTCCCTTTGGTCCAAGGGTTACTTTAACAGTATTTGCAAGTTGATTTATACCTTTTTCCATTGAACGACGTGCATCTTCACCAAATTTTATTTCTTTAGCCATTTTACTTCACTCTCCTTTATTTTTATTCAATAACAGCTAAAACATCGTTTAACTTAATTATTGTATACTCTACTCCATCAAGTTTAACTTCAGTTCCAGCATATTTTGAGAATATAACTCTGTCTCCTACCTTTATTTGATCTTTTTTCTTTTCATCATTTACGATATCTGGGCCTACAGCCATAACTTCAGCCATCTGTGGTTGCTCTTTTGCTGAACTTGGAAGAACTATACCACTTTTAGTCTTTTCTTCAGCTTCAATCATCTTAATAACTACTCTGTCTCCTAATGGTTTAATATTCATAATCTTTGCCCTCCTTGTATTTAAATAATTATATTCTTCCGGGAATTTGTTAGCACTCGACATCATCGAGTGCTAACACCTACAATTTATATGTTACTTAATATGGATTTTGTAATCAAGTTTTAAATTTAGGCTAATTGTGCCTATTTATCTAAAGTTTCATACTTAATAATAAATATCTCACTTTTCCATTTATTATCTCTCATTTCTTAGCTTTTCCAATGTTTTTCTTTAACTATACCTTATTCTGTTTATATATATGGCTCTTATTATAACAAAATATACAATTTGAAATACTAAATACCCCATCATGACTACAAGTCCATTAGTAAATAAATTTCCCATCAATAGATTTGATAAAGATTTTAAATCAAAGAACGAATTAAGAACGCTTCCAATTTTCTAAATTCATTCCATTATAAACAACTACATCCTCTTTATTTGTACTTTTTAGTACTTTATCAAAATCTCTATCATTTAAAATTAAAACTTTTGAATATCCTACAGTAGATACTGCTATTACTTGACCGTGTATTTCTTCTTCTAATTTAAATTTCTTTGCATCTCCTCCGATATTTAAACCTATCTCATCCCATTTGGCTTTTCTATTTTCATCATTTACTTCTTCTGATTCCGTTAAGTCATTATAAGGATGATTGTAAATAACTTGATTTTCTTTAACATTTACTAATTTCTTTCCCAAAGTTTTAGCCAATCTATTATAATCAGAATTAGACATTACAAAAAATTCTTGTGGTTCCTCTCCTTCTTTAACTACTGAGCTTATACTTCTACCTTCTACTCTATAAATTTGTCTAACCTTTATATTATTATCTTCAAGTTTTCTTTCTACATTCCTTATTACCTCATTATCTGCTAATGTATCACCTTTTTGGACTATTACCATTTCATGAGCAGTTTCTAAACCAGTTATCCTAGAAACCTCTGTATAAAATGAGTATATAGTCCCTGTAGCACTAAATGTTATAGTACCTAATACAGAAGCCAAAAATAAAACTTTAGCTGTATCTTGTAACTTAAATATCATTTGAGAATAAGCTACCATATTGGTTTTCTTATAGAGTATGTTTTCATTGTTCAATATCTTGTTAGCTATTGCTACACTAAATTGAGTAAATAAAAAGTAAGTTGCAGCTATTACTATTAATACTACTGGTATCATTGCTAAAGGTACCAGTATCCCTTCCACAAACCAAGCTACAGTATAACCAATAATTAATAATACTACACCTAATATAGCTTTGCCCTTTGAAAATTCAGGTATTGTCTTAGGTACTTTGCTTGATTTTACTTGCTCAATTATTTCTTTATTCTTTATTCGAAATAACATAAAAATACTAATTATCTCAAACAAAGCAAAAAAGATTATAGTAGTTAGCCCTATTGCTTTAAAGGATATATGTAAAGGCAATTTAATGTTTAAAAATCCTTCCATTATCATAAAAAATAATTTTGAAAATACAACTCCCGTCAATATTCCTGTTGCTATAGATAAAATAGATATAAATGTGTTTTCTATAAGTAAATACTTCTTTATTTGTTTTCTAGTCATTCCATATAGAGAAAGAAGACCAAATTCTTTTCCCCTAGATTTTAAAAATATAGAAGTTGAATACCCTACAAATAATACAGAAAATATTACTATTATCACTTGGCTAATTATCATACCATTAGCTGCACCCATTTTTGCAATTGCATGGCCTTCACAAGATTTTAAATCTATCGCTGGATGAAATATGAAATTTGCAAATATAAAGAATGCCGTGACTGCAAAGGAATTACTTAAATAGTACATTATATATCTATACATATTTCCCTTAATATTTTTTAAGGCCATATTAGATATTTTCATTATATCCACCTCCAAGAAGAGATAGTGAGTCTAATATTTCCTTAAAAAATACTTGTCTATTGGATCTTTTTGCTATTTCCAAGAAAAACTTTCCATCCTTAATCATTATTATTCTATTGCAAAAACTAGCTGCAAAGGCATCATGAGTTACCATAACAATAGTAGCTTGTTTTCCCTGATTTATTTTTTCTAAGGATGACATCAAGTCAAAGGATGCTTTTGAATCTAAATTTCCAGTAGGCTCATCTGCTAGTATGATTGCAGGATTGTTGATAAGAGCTCTTGCGCAAGCAGTCCTTTGTTGCTGTCCTCCAGATATCTCATAAGTCCTTTTATTTAAGATATTGCTTATATTTAATGTAGCTGCTATATCATCTACTCTTTTCTCAATTTCCTTCATATGTAATTCTTCTAGCACTAAGGGAAGTATAATATTTTCTTTTACTGATAGTGTATCCAATAGATTAAAATCCTGAAATATAAATCCTAAATTATTTCTTCTAAAAATAGCTAGTTCATCTTCATTTAATAAGTGAGGTTTTTTCCCATTTACTAATACTTCCCCAGAAGATGGAGAATCAATAGTAGCAAGAATATTTAAAAGAGTAGTCTTGCCGCTTCCTGATGGTCCCATTACACCAACAAATTCGCCTTCCTTTATAGTCATATTGAAATCATCCAATGCTTTTACAGAAATCCCTTTTCCTTTGCTACCATATATTTTAGATAGTCCTTTAGTTTCTAATACTGTCATCTTTCTACCTCCTAAAGCAATTATATTTACTATATCTAGTATAAAAAAACAAGAGAAATCCTTCCATTGATTTCTCTTTCAATTTCAATTGAAATCTAACAATATTGTTAGATTTCATATTTAAAAATTATAAATGCTTTTACCTTGATAAAAAGTAATACACACCTTTGTGTATACCCTTTCTTCAGATTCTACATTTATACAATGACCTAGTCTGTCACATGTATCTTTAGATAAATATAATCCCATACCAGTAGATTCTGAACAACTTCTGCCATTTTCTCCTGTGAAGAAAGGGTTAAAAACTCTATCCAAATCATTTGGAGGTATTCCTACACCATTATCTTCAATAGAAAGTATAGTTTTATCGTCTTCTTTATAGAGCTTAATAACTATTGATTTATCATTACTTTCTTTCACTTTTGTATACTTTATACTATTAGATATAATCTGATTTACAACGAATTTTATCCATTTCTTATCTGTCTTCACCTTTAAATCCTCATTTGTAACTATTTTAGGATAAATTGAATTTACTATAAAGGCATTTTTATTTTCATTAACTACATTTCTTACAACATTTATTAAATCTACTTCTTCAACTATAAAATCCTTTTCAAAATCATTAACCCTTAAAGTATAAAGTGCCATTTCTAGACCATGAGACAATTTCTCTATCTCTTCTTCAATGCTTTCATAGCTCTTTTTTCTATCTTCATCAATATTTTGATCACTCTCATTTTCCAATATTAGCTTAATGACTGAAACGGGTGTTTTCATCTGATGAATCCATCTATTATTAAAATCCATTTGAGTTTTAGTCATTTTTCTATATTTATCTAATTTACTTTCATATATCATATAATTGTTAGTTAGAAGTTTCTTAAATACACTTTGCTCTTTAGTAATATTGTCAGGAATATTAAATATATATTCTAAACTCTCTCTTTCCTTTAACCCTTGATTAATGATTTTATAAAACTTTTTATTTCTACCATAATCTATAACTATTAAAACAATTAAAAATAATATTGATAATAGCAATGCATAAATAATATTTGGGTAATTAAGACTCTCTTTTCTAATTATTATATCTAACATCATTATTATGATGACTAAAAATGTATTCACAAAATAAACTACTATGAAATTCAATCTATCTTTTAAATATTGTTTAAGGTTCATATTATCACCTAGCTCCAAGTATTTGTCATGGAATAACCTTGTTCTCTTTTTGTCTTAATAGCCTCAAATATCCCTATGTCTTCCAATCTCCTTCTGAGCCTCCCGATATTTACCGACAATGTATTGTCATCAACAAAATCCATGTCGTCCCAAAGTTCTCCTAAAAGTGTGTCTCTCTCAACTATAGACTCTAAATTTGAAGCTAAAATGTATAACAATGCAAACTCTTTTTTGCTAAGCTCAACTCTTTTTTCTTTATATTCAACTATATTTTGACTTTTATATAGAAAAACTCCTTCTACCTCATATACATCCATTGAATTTCCTTTTGCATATTCTCCATATGCTCGTCTTATAGCTCCTTTTACTTTAGCTAATAAAATATCAAAAGAAAATGGCTTTGTTATATAATCATCTCCGCCATTTTCTATTGCCATAACTTGATCCATATCTGAAAATCTAGCAGATATAAATATGATAGGAACTTTAGATATACTTCTTATTTCTCTACACCAAAAGAATCCATCATAATATGGTAGATTGATATCCAAAAGAACTAAATGTGGATCCTCTTTTATGAATTCTCCTTTTATATCTGAATAATCCTCCACTATAGTTACGATATATCCGTATTTCTCCAATTTATTTTTTATAAGACTTGAAATCTTATCATCGTCTTCAATAACCATAATCTTATACATATTTTTCACCCTTTTATTACTTGCCTATTCCTAATTCTCTTGCATAATAAAATAAGTATTGTTGTGCAAATCCTGACAAGTTTCCAAATTTATCTTCCCCATATTTTTGTATCAATTTTTCATTGGTATCTTCTTTAAGATAAAAATATTCCATGACTCTTTTTACCCATACATCTACCGGAAAAGAATCATGTTTACCTATAGAAAATAAGAGTATACAATTAGATACTTTGGGACCAACGCCTTTTAATGTCATGAGTATTTCTCTTGCTTCCTCTGTAGAAAGATTTTTTAAATTGTATATATCTATCTCACCATTGGCTATGGCCTTTGAAGCAGCTATTATATATTTAGCTCTAAAACCCACCTTACAATCTTCCAGTTCTTCCACTGTAACTTTTGACAACTCCTCTTTTTGAGGAAAAGAATAATATTTTTTCCCATTATACTCTCCTAAAAAGCTTCCATATCTTTCACTTATAAGCTCAATGGATTTTTTTATCCTTGGAATTCTGTTGTTGGCAGAAATAATAAAAGAAATAGTGGTTTCAAAAGGCTCTTGATTTAAAATTCTAATACCACTTCCAAATTTCACAGCTTCATCTAGTACAGCATCGTCTTTCGAAAGTTCTTTTTTTATCTTTCCATAGTCTCTATCCAAATCAAAATAATCATACCAGATATAATTAAAATCGTCTATATTGGTATTGGAAAAAATAATTTTATCTTCTTCTTTTTTTACATTGAGTATTCTATCAAGTGCAACTCCTGTAAAGCTTCCATCATCTTCTTTGTTCCATCTAAAACACTGACCACATTCAAATATATGTACAGGTTCAAAATCAGAAACTCCTTCTAATATTACTTTATTTTTATCTTCTATTATATTGTAGTTCATTATATCACCCCGCCACATATAATACCCAATCTAGGGGTATAAAACACAACAACACAGAAGAACTGTCCCCCTGTGTTGTTAAAAAAAGCTGGTCAAATTGACCAGCTTTTTATATATTAATACCAACCTCTTAATTTCATTGTTTCTGCTACTTTCTTAACTGAATGCATATATGCAGCTTTTCTCATTGGAACATCATGTTCTTCTTTGATTGCCCAAATTGCATTAAATGCATTAACCATAGCAATTTCTTCTTTTTCTTGTACTTCTTCTTCACTCCAATAGTATCCGTATAGGTTTTGTACCCATTCAAAGTATGAAACAGTAACTCCACCAGCATTAGTCAAGATATCTGGAGTAACAGTGATTCCTCTTCTTGCAAATACTTCATCTGCATCTGGTGTCAATGGACCGTTTGCAGCTTCACAAACAAGTTTAGCATTGATCTTTTCAGCTACTTCAGCTGTAACAGCATTTTCAAGTGCAGCTGGAATCATGATATCTACATTTAATGCCCAGAATTCATCAAGAGTGATTTCTTTTGCATTTGGATATCCAACAAGATTTCCATGTTCACTCATGTACTTAGCCATATCTTTATAGTCTAGTCCATTTTCATTGTATACAGCGTAAGTTCCTTTTTCTGGAGCCCATTCTCCAACAGCTACAACTTTTGCACCTAGTCTTTGGCAATTTCTAACTGTGTTTGAGCCTACATTTCCAAATCCTTGGATTGCAACACTTGAACCTTTTAGATCCATTCCAAGTTTTTTAGCTGCTTCTCTAGCTATAACTGCTACACCAAATCCTGTAGCTTCATTTCTTCCTAATGATCCACCAAATCCAACTGGTTTACCTGTTATAACACCTATTGAGCTTTCGCCCATCAATTTATTGTATTCATCTACCATCCAAGCCATGATTTGTCCATTAGTATTTACGTCTGGAGCTGGGATATCAACTTTTTCACCTATTAGTTTATATATTCCATCTATGTAGCCCCTAGATAGTCTTTCTAGTTCGCCCTTTGACAATGATTTTGGATCTACTGTGATTCCACCTTTGCCTCCGCCATAAGGAATACCAGTTACACAACATTTAAAAGTCATCCATATTGATAGTGCTTTAACTTCGTCTGGATTTACATTTGGATGGAATCTAACTCCACCTTTTGTTGGTCCTATAGCATCGTTATGGTAAGATCTGTATCCTTTGAAAACCTTTACAGAACCATCATCCATTTTTACTGGGATTGAAACTTCAAGAAATCTTTGTGGCTCTTTTAGTATCTCATATACAGAAGGATCTAATCCTAGTGCATCACAAGCATCCTTAACTTGTTTTTGGGCATTTTCAAATGGATTAAGTTTTTCCTTTGTCATTTAAATGACCTCCCTTTAAAATTAAATGGTTTTTTGAAAACGTTTCACTATGTTGAATCAAACCCCTATTGCTTCATACAATAGAGATTATAACATAGAGCATCTTTTTTGTAAACACACGAAAAAATGAATAAAATGAGACAAAGACATCTTTGCCTCATTTTATGATTAGTTTTCGGAAACTGCCTTTATTGCTTCCATTATATCGTCTACATTGTCCAATGCTTCGATTAAAGCAGGTATTACTTCATATAAATCTCCAACTATACCATAATCAGCTACTTCAAATATTGGAGCATTTGGATCTTTGTTTATAGCTACTATGCATTTTGAATCTTGCATACCAGCTAAATGCTGAATAGCTCCTGAAATACCACAAGCAACATAAAGTCCTGGTCTAACTGTCTTTCCTGTTTGACCAACTTGATGAGGTTGATCTATCCATTGTGCATCTACAGTAGCACGGCTAGCACCTACCACTCCACCTAATTTTTCAGCTAATTCTTCAATTAGTTTAAATCCTTCTTGATTTCCTAATCCTCTACCACCAGATACAATTATAGGAGCTTCTTCTAGAGCTACTACTGGTTTATCACTCTTAACTACATCCACAACTTTAGCTTTGATATTAGCATCTGTCAATTTTGGAGCAATCTTTTCAACTGTTCCTTTCCTATCTTCAACAAGTTTTGCCTTTTCCATAACTCCAGGTCTAACTGTTGACATTTGTGGTCTGTGATTTGGACAAAGAATTGTAGCCATTAAGTTTCCACCAAATGCTGGACGAGTCATCATGAGACGTCTGTTTTCTTTGTCAACATCTAGTCTTGTACAGTCAGCTGTAAGTCCAGTATGAACTCTTGCTGATAGTCTTGGTCCCAAATCTCTACCTATATTCGTAGCACCAATAAGCAATATTTCTGGTTTCTTTTCTTCTATTAAATCATATATAACTTTTGCATATCCTTCAGTTGTATAAACATCTAAAAGTTCGCTATCTGCATAAAGTACTCTATCTGCACCATATTTTATAAGAGTTTCAGCCACATCATCAATATTATGTCCCAACAATACTGCACTTAATTCAGTTCCCAATTCATCAGCTATTTTTCTTCCTTCTCCCAATAGCTCAATAGCAACATTTAGAAGTTTCCCACCTCTTTGTTCTGCGAATACCCAAACTCCTCTATATTCGTCAACGTTTACGCCGCCTTTTCTTCCTTCTTCTTTCTCAATTGCTTTTACCGGACATTTTTCTATACATTGACCACAAGCTGTACATTTATCAGTAATGACTGCTTTTTTATCAACCATTTGAATAGCATCAAATGGGCATACTCTAATACAAGCTCCACAGCCAACACATTTTTCTTTCATGACTTTTACTGCCATAGCTACATCCTCCTTTTATATTAGAATTACAGATATTTATATAATCTTTCTCTCTTTCAGTCTTACTACTAGTGCTCTAGCAGCTTCTTTACTATTTCCTTCTAACATTTCCACAGCAGAAGCTTTTCCTTGTGGTGTGAAAGATTTGCTAACTTGAGTTGGTGATCCATCAAGACCTAGATTGTCTCTATCAACTTCATAATCATTAGCCGTCCATACAGTAACTTTGTTTTCTCTATATGCTTTATAAATTCCTTTTATTGATGGATATCTAGGTTCATTTAATTCCTTAATTGCAGTAAGTAATACTGGCATTTCTGATTCAACTACAAAATATCCATCTTCCAATGCTCTTTTAGCTCTAACTTTTCCGTCCAATATTTCTAGTTCTTCTACATAAGTAATTTGAGGAATTCCTAAATGTTCAGCAATTTGTGGACCTACTTGTGCGGTATCTCCATCAATAGCTTGTCTACCACAGAATATAATATCATAATCTCCTATGTTCTTAATAGCTCCTGCTATTGCTGTAGATGTTGCCCATGTATCAGAACCTGCAAAAGCTCTATCACTTAAAAGTATTGCTTCGTCAGCACCCATAGCCAATGCTTCTTTTAAAGCTACATCAGCTTGTGGTGGTCCCATGCTCAAAATAGTAACTTTTGTATCTGGACATGCATCTTTTATCTTCAAAGCTTCTTCTAAAGCATTTCTATCGTCAGGGTTTATAATACTTGGAACTCCTTCACGAATTAAAGTTCCTTTAACTGGATCAATTTTTACTTCATTTGTATCAGGAACTTGCTTTAAACATACTATGATATTCATAACTTCCTCCTCCTTTATTTATCTTAATAAACTACCTGCAATAACCATTTGTTGTACTTGAGAAGTACCTTCATATATTTCAGTTATCTTAGCATCTCTCATCATTCTTTCAATTGGGTAATCTTTAGTATATCCATATCCACCATGTAATTGAACACATTTAGTAGTTACATCCATAGCAGTATTTGCTGCAAACAATTTTGCCATAGCTGCTTCTTTGTTGTAAGGAAGTCCATTTGCCTTATTAAAAGCTGCTCTATAAACTAAAAATTTAGCTGCTTCAATTTCAGTTGCCATATCTGCAACCATCCATTGCAATCCTTGGAATTTAGCTATTGGTCTACCAAATTGTTTTCTTTCTTTTAAATATTTAACAGTTTCTTCTAATGCACCTTCTGCAATTCCAAGTGCTTGAGAAGCAATTCCTATTCTACCACCATCTAAAGTAGTCATAGCGATTTTAAAACCTTTTCCTAATTCTCCAAGCAAGTTTTCTTTTGGAACTACACAGTTTTGGAAAATAAGCTCTGCAGTTGAAGAGGCTCTAATTCCCATCTTATCTTCTATTTTTCCGATGCTGAATCCTGGAAAATCCTTTTCTACTATAAACGCACTTATTCCTCTAGTTCCTTTTGATCTATCTGTCATAGCAAAAACTATATATACATCTGCCTGTCCACCATTTGTGATGAATATTTTTGAACCATTAAGTATATAATTGTCTCCATCTTCCACTGCTACAGTTTGTTGTCCAGCTGCATCTGTACCTGCATTTGGTTCAGTTAATGCAAAAGCCCCCAGTTTTTCCCCTTTTGCCAAAGGTATTAAATATTTTTGTTTCTGTTCTTCTGTCCCGTATTTATATATTGGCCAACATCCCAAAGATGTATGAGCAGATAAAATAACTCCTGTAGTTGCGCATACTTTTGACAATTCTTCAACAGCTATAGCGTAAGCCAACTCATCTCCTCCAGCTCCGCCATATTCTTCAGGGAAAGGTATACCAAGCATATTGTATCTAGCCATTTTTTCTACATTTTCTCTTGGGAACCTTTCAGTTTCATCAATTTCCGCTGCAATTGGCTTTACTTCTTTTTCAGCGAAATCCCTCATTACATTTCTAACCATTTCTTGCTCTTTCGTTAAAGTGAAATTCATATTATATTTCCCTCCCTATAATATTGGCTAAATATTGTCCACATATATTATAATTCATTTCCAATTTTATTTCTACAACATTTGTTAATTATTTATCTTTGTTAATATTGTATTTTTGTCTGTTTTATATCTACATGGCAAAAAAAGCCAATATATCCCTACAAACATATGATATATTGGCCCTTTAGAGCATATAAAATTTAAATTGACTGTAGAACAAGTAAAATAATCACAATTTATACGTCATTTAGTTAACGATGTTTCCTACTAGGATTCAGTATCAAAACTAGGATGATTTTTCAAAAAATAAGACAATGTAAACAAACTTTCATTTAAATGTACATTTTCTACAACAATATCATCTGGCACTATTAAGTCAGCAGGAGCAAAATTCCATATACCTTTTATTCCACTTCTTGCATATATGTCTGCAACCTCTTGAGCATTATCTTTAGGAGTTGTTATGATTCCAATTTCTACATCATTATCCTTTATAAATTGTGACAACAAATCTACATCTCTGATTTCAATATCTCTGATTTTTAATCCAATCATTTTAGGATTTTTATCAAACAATGACAATACTTTAACTCCTGCATCTTCAAATCCCTTATAATTTGCTATAGCCTGACCTAGATTACCTGCACCAGCAATTACGGCATTGTACATTTTATCTAATCCCAATATTATGCCCAATTCTTTGTGTAAATCCTCCACATTGTAACCATAACCCTGTTGGCCAAATCCTCCGAAATTGTTTAAATCTTGTCTTATTTGAGAAGCTGTAAAACCTGTCAACTTGCTCAATTCCTGTGATGAAATTCTAGTTATTCCTTTGTTAAGAAGTTCTCCCAAATACCTATAATATTTAGGAAGTCTTCTTATGACTGTCATTGAAACTTTACTTTCCCTATCCATATTCAAACTTCCTCTCCTACCATCAAATTTTGACAAATCACTTTTTCAAATTATATCATTTCTATATTTATATGTCAATTTCAGGTAACAATTTATACCCTTTCTCTTCTATTATACCTCATTTTTTCATCTTTCTATCATTATTTATTATTTTTATATTATATTTTTTGAATATATATATTTTTTATTGAAATACTAAAAAATATAATACTCAAAGGAGGCATTTTTATGGCAAGTAAAGAGCAACTGCGAAAGGTGGCAACACACTGTGATGAGTACAATATGAAGGAAGACTTTTCTGTGGAACTGTCTTCTGACTTCAGTGTTGAAGATATAAAAAGTTGTGAAAACTGTATTCATTTCACAAGAGATCATAAATGCGATATAGACCTTGTAGATAAAGTTTTATCTAGTTTGGCAATGGAATTAGATAAAAGATAGTCCTTAATCTTTCATAGGACTATCTTTTTTGGTAAAATTAAATTAAAGTGTTTATATAGGAGTGAATAAAAATGATAGTACTATCTTGCAACAATTTATCTAAAACTTTTATAGTTGATACCATACTGGATAATATAACTTTTTCCATAAATAGTGGAGAAAAGATTGGTCTTGTAGGACTAAATGGTTCTGGAAAAACAACTCTTTTCAATATTTTAGCTGGAGAAATTTCTAAAGACAGCGGAGATATATATGTTCAAAAAGATTTAAAAATAGGATATCTAAAACAACATGTTCAAATTCAAAGTGACAAAACTGTATTTGAAGAATGCCTAGAAGTCTTTGTACCTATAATAGAAATGGAAAAAAACTTAAGAGAACTCGAAAAACAAATAAGTATAGAAGGAACAAAAGGTGAAACACAAAAACTAAATAAACTCATGGAAGAGTATTCTGATCTATTAGAAGAGTTTTCAAATAAAAATGGATATGGATTTAAGAGTGAAATAAAAGGTGTTTTAAAAGGCCTTGGTTTTTCTGATGAAGATATGGAAAAAGAAATAAACAAATTGAGTGGTGGGCAAAAAGCTAGATTGTCTTTAGGAAAACTACTTCTTGAAAAGCCTGATTTGCTTTTATTGGACGAGCCTACCAACCATTTGGATATAGAAGCTGTCACTTGGCTGGAAAAATTCCTAAAAGAATACACTGGAACTGCCCTCATCATATCCCATGACAGGTACTTTTTAGACAATGTTGTAGACAAAATATTTCAACTAGAAAATTTAACTCTTAAAACCTACAATGGGAATTATACTGAATTTATGAAAAAACGAAAAATAGAAATGGAACTTTTGAAAAAACAATATGACAATCAACAAAAGGAAATAGAAAGACAAGAAGAAATAATCAAGAGATTTTTAAGCTATGGTGGACAAAGATATATAAAACAAGCTCAAAGTAGGCAAAAACTCCTTGAAAAAATGAAAAAGGTGGACAAACCTGCAGCTGATGGGAAAAAAACAAAATTGAAATTTGAACCTAAAATAGAAAGTGGAAGAGAAGTGCTTAAAATAGATGAAGTAAGCAAATCTTTTGACGATGGTGTATTATTTAAAAATGTAAATTTCAATGTCTATAGAGGTGAAAAAGTAGGACTCATTGGGCCTAATGGAATAGGTAAAACTACTTTATTTAAAATGATATTGAAAAAAACATATCAAACTAGCGGAGATATAGCACTTGGGTCCAATGTTCATATTGGGTATTTTGATCAAGAACAGGAAAACTTAAATCCTGACAAAACTATAATTGATGAAATATGGGATGAAAACCCTGATTTAGATTATTATCAAATAAGAACTTATTTAAGTCAATTTTTATTTTTGGGTGATGATATATTTAAAGAAATAGGAGATTTAAGTGGTGGTGAAAGAAGCAGGGTATCCCTACTTAAACTTATGCTCTCTAAATCTAATTTTCTTTTAATGGACGAACCCACCAATCATTTGGACATAGACTCAAAAGAAGTTCTCGAAGGAGCTTTAGAAAGATATAATGGAACAATTTTAGTTATTTCTCATGACAGATATTTCTTAAACAAAGTGACAAATAAAATAATTGAGTTGTCTAAAGATGGCACTGAAGAATTTTTGGGGAATTATGATTATTATTTAGAAAAGAAAAATCAAGTCATAGAAGATTATGAAGAAGAAGAAACTAAAACTAAAACTCAAATGAAAATTGAAAGAAAAAAAGAAAGAGAAAAAAAAGAAAAAGAAAAAGAAAGAAAAATGGAAATTGCAAAGCTAGAAAATTTAATTGCAAATGAGGAGGAAAAAATCAAAGAAATAGATGCTCTAATGTGCAAACCCGAAATATATGATGAACCAGAAAAAGTACAGGACTTAGCCATGAAAAGAGATGAAGTTCAAAACAGATTAGATATGCTATATGAAGAATGGATTAATTTTACAGAAAGCTCATAGAAATTTTGTCCCCAACAAATCCACATCTTATTCACATTATCCACATATTTATCCACAAGTATTTTAGCTGTTTTAACTTAATTTTTTGGTTTTTTCCACATTATCCACACTTTTTCTCCCAAATTTTCATGAACTGTGTGGATAATGTGT
The DNA here is from genome assembly GCF_900130025.1 of Sporanaerobacter acetigenes DSM 13106. NCBI lineage: Bacteria > Bacillati > Bacillota > Tissierellia > Tissierellales > Sporanaerobacteraceae > Sporanaerobacter > Sporanaerobacter acetigenes. The sequence continues at coordinate 139,765 of NZ_FQXR01000002.1, forward strand.
GCAAAATTTGTTGATTATTTAAACCCTAACTCTAAATTTGGCTCTACATTTAAGTCAAAATTAGAGATATATCCACCCATATAGTTAAAATATGCAGCAGAACCTATCATGGCAGCATTGTCTGTGCATAAAATTGTTGATGGATATTTTATATCTATTCCTTCTTTATTTCCTCTTTCTAGAAACATATTTCTAAGTCCTTTATTTGCTGCTACACCACCTGCCACTACTATAGTTTTAGATTTTCTTTCAATAGCAAGTCTTATGGTTTTTTCTACAAGAACTTCTGTTGCTGCAGCTTGAAAACTTGCCGCTACATCTTCTATTGCTATTTCTTCTCCCATTTGCTTTGCATGATTTAGATAGTTTAGTACAGCAGTTTTTAATCCACTAAAACTAAAATCATAACTATCTTCTTCTAAACAAGGTCTTGGAAAATTTATTGCCTGACTATTTCCCTCTAATGACAATTTATCTATAAGAGGTCCTCCTGGATAGGGAAGCCCTAGGGATCTTGCTACTTTGTCAAAAGCTTCTCCAGCTGCATCATCTCTTGTCCTTCCTACAAGTTCATAGTCAGTATAAGAATTGGCTTGTACTAAATAAGTATGTCCTCCTGATACTACTAGACAAGTAAAAGGCGGCTCTAAGTCCTTGTGAGTGATGTAATTGGCACATATATGACCCTCTATGTGGTTTACCCCTACAAGAGGCACATCTAGTGCATAAGCTATAGCTTTAGCGCTAGATATACCTACAAGAAGTGCACCTACAAGTCCTGGTCCTCTAGTCACACCTACTATATCAATATCTTTAAATGTAATATTGGCTTCATCAAGAGCCTGTTGTATGATAGAATTCATGCTTTCTATATGTTTTCTTGAAGCAACTTCTGGCACTACTCCACCAAATTTTCTATGGATCTCAATTTGTGATGAAATAACATTTGAAAAAACTTCCCTGCCGTTTTTCAGCACTGCACAGGAAGTTTCATCACAGGAAGTCTCTATTGCTAATGTCATAATATCTTTTTTCACTATTTTTCACCTCAATCAAGTTTCTATTCTACTCTTTTCCACATGATAATTGCATCTTCATTGTTGTCAGAATAATATCCAGGTCGAATACCATATTCTTTAAACCCATATTTGTCATAAAGGGATTTTGCTACTTCATTGGTCTTTCTCACTTCCAGAGTCATAGCAACAATATTTCTGTCTCTACATATATCTATTAAACCTTCCATTATTTTATTTCCAACTCCCAGTCCTCTATATTTCTCATGAACTGCAATATTAGTCACATGTCCTTCATCTATTATGAGCCATATTCCACCATAGCCTACAACTTTTCCTTGAATTTCTGCTACTACATACTTTGCAAGCATATTTTTAGTTATTTCCAATGTAAAGGCCTCTTTAGGCCAAGGAGTAGCAAAAGAAGTCTTTTCTATATCTAAGACTTCATCTATATCTTTTTCAAGCATAGGCCTTACTAAAATGTCCATAGACATCACTACCTTTTCTTATATTCTCTTTGAGCTTGAGACTCTCTTAGATATTCTGGAACTAAATCAAAATAATTTTCTCTCTGACCTCTATTCCATTTAAGCATTGCCAACTCTCCTAAACTTGAAGCTCTAGCTCCATTTAAATGTATAGGAGCAAATATGGCCTTAGACCCCAATTTTTCACTTATACTGTCTTTATATATAGCTGTTCCATCGCCATTAAAGACAACTTTTTCTTCAAAACTTTGAACTTTTTCTATAAGTTCATCTATTTCCATTATAGTTGGTTCAAACCTATTTATAAGTATGCCATTTTCCCATTGGTATATTCCTGTAAAAACTCTATTTCTTCTTGCATCCATTATAGGGACAACTATTCCTCCAAAAGGAATATTAAATGCCAAGGCCTCCAAAGTTGATATTCCCAAAACTGGTTTATCTACAACATGGGCTAAACTCTTTATTGTAGCCAAACCAATTCTAAGTCCCGTAAAAGAACCTGGCCCTACTGCACCAGCAAATAAATCAATTTCCTCAATTTTTAAATTTAGGCTATCCATTATAACCTTTATCATAGGAATAAGTCTTTCTGAATGGGTCATGTCTTGATTTAAATTGTATTCACCTAGTACTTTTTCTTCATCTAGTACTGCACAAGTAGCTACCATACTAGATGTATCTATAGCTAATACTTTCAATCTCTCTTCAACTCCTCTATTATGCTTTTGTTTCTTTCTCCACTACCATATATATTAAGTATTCTCTCTTCATCATTGGAGCCTCTATTTATTTCTATGGTGAGTACATCTTCTGGAAGAACGTTTTTTATTTTATTTGCCCATTCTATAATAGACACTCCATTAGAATAAAAATATTCTTCAAATCCTAAATCATATATACTTTCTACTTCTTCTAGTCTATATACATCAAAATGGTATAGTGGAACTCTTCCCCTGTACTCATTTATTAGAGTAAAAGTAGGACTTGTCACATATTCCTCTACATCTAATCCTTTGGCTATGGATTTAGTCATAGTAGTTTTCCCTGCTCCTAAATCCCCTATTAGACAAATAATTTCTCCACCTTTTAATATTTTACCCAATTTGTACCCAAATTGTTCTGTATCTTTTGTATTTTTAAGTATCAATTCCATCTAAACTCAACCTTTCCATCCATAAACTATATATAATTATAGCATTCCCATAAAGTTTAAGCCATAAAAAAACTAGAGTCAAGGGGCAAATTGATATGCTCCTTAACTCTAGTTTTTATCTATGAAGTACTGGTGATACTTTTTTATATAAAAGCAATGTAATCAACGTAACTATTGCACCCTTAATCAAATTGAAAGGTGCTACTGCATATACTATAAGAGACTTTAAATCCACTACATATTTGTTAACTGCACTGCCCATAGCAACAATTTTATCTAATGGCATTCCAAACAATTTTGCATAGAAAGGTATCATTATGAAATAATTTGCAAAAGACATAACTACTGTCATAGCTATAGTACCTAAAATCATTCCAACAACTGCATTTTTCAAATTCTTTTCTTTATGATACATCCATCCTGCCACACATACAAATACACTTCCTACAACAAAGTTTGCAAGTTCCCCTACTACCATAGTGGAAGTTCCCCTTATGACAATGTGTAGTATATTTTTTATAAGTTCTATTAAAACTCCGGCCATTGGTCCTAATGCAAAAGCTCCCATAAGAGCCGGTACTTCGCTTAGGTCCATTTTCAAAAACCCTGGTGCAAACCATAGTGGAAATTCAATGAGCATAAGTACAAATGAAACAGCTGAAAGAATCCCAATTTTGGTCAACATCTTTGTTGACATCTTACCTTTTTCTTTTTTCAATTCCATAAAAAATCCCTCCAAGTATAATATTTCTCCAGGGACTTAAGAAGGATTACAAAACCCCGAAGGAAAACCTTCGGGGCAAAATATACTTTTTAAGTATACAATATCTTCTTCCATCCAGACTTTAACTGTCGGCTTTGGATTTTCACCAAATCAACCACATAAACGATATATGGCTCGCGGGCTATAACCGCCGGTGAGGAATTGCACCTCGCCCTGAAGATTATTTATTTATACCTTCATTATACAATATAAATAAAATATATGTCAACTTTTAACTTCTATAAACTACTTCTCCATTTATAATAGTTGCATAAGTCTTACAATCTATATCTTTTAGTGGATTCCCATCAAATATAACTATATCTGCATCCTTTCCCACCTCTATACTTCCAACTCTATCAGCAATTCCTATGATTTCAGCAGGATTTATAGTTATAGCTTTTAATGCTTCCATTTCATCTAATCCAGATTTAGCTGCAAGTCCAGCACAAAGAGGTAAATATTGTAGTGGAATAACTGGTGCATCTGTAATTATAGCAATTTTGACTCCTGCTTCATGAAGTATTCTTGGAGTATCAAAAGTTTGATTTCTAAGTTCTATTTTGGATCTATCAGTCAAGGATGGCCCAACAAGAGCGGGTTTGTCTTCCTCCTTCAAAATATCTGCAATAAGATGACCTTCTGTACAGTGATCAAGAGTTATATCTACATCAAATTCTTTGGCAATTCTTATAGCAGTCAATATATCATCTGCTCTATGGGCATGAGCCTTAAGTGGAATTTCTTTTTTAAGTACCTTTGTCATAGCCTCCATTTTAATATCATATTCTGGCATCTTGGATGGATCTTCTACTGCACTTTCCTTTTTCTTTAAATATTCTTGTGCTTTAAATAATGTTTCTCTCAAAATAGCTGCTGTAGCCATTCTAGTTATAGGAGATTTTTTCTGGCTCTCATAAACCCTCTTAGGATTTTCACCAAAAGCAATTTTCATAGCTACTGGTTCTTTGACAATCATATCATCTACTCTTTTTCCATAAGTCTTAACTGCTACAAACTGTCCTCCTACTACATTGGCACTTCCAGGCCCTGTAACTGCTGTGGTCACTCCTCCCATATAGGCCTCTTCAAAGGCACGATCCATAGGATTTAAACCATCAATAGCTCTCAACTGAGGAGTCACAGGATCTACCCATTCATTCCCGTCATCACCTTCAAAACCCATTCCATCTTCCCACATACCTATATGGCAATGAGCATCTATAAATCCTGGAGTAACCATTTTACCTTCTGCATCTATTACTTCTGCATCTAATGGTGCTACAATATCTTTACCTATTTCCACAATTTTTCCTTCATTTATTAATATACTTCCTCCTTCAATTACTTGTCCTTTCATAGTATAAATATAACCATTTTTTATAAGTAACATATATATTCCCCCTTGGATATAATCAACTAATATTATATCTTTTATTTTTACTTCTATCAACAGTCCTAAAAGCCTTTTCTATAGCCTGAGACAACTCTTCAATTGTATAAGGCTTTTTAAGAATGTAATCTATAGTATCAACATTATACAAATTATTTTCTAAATATCCTGTCATAAGTACAAAAGGCTTATAAGGATATTTTTCTTTTACCAATTTTGAAACTTCAATACCATTCATATTTGGCATAAAATAATCACATATTATTAAATCATATTCCTTTTCTTCAAGTCTTTTTAAAACCTTTTCTCCTTTGGTCTCTAAATCTGCATCTATATTTAATAGTGCAATAAGCTGAGAAACGGTACTGGCTACAGAATATCTGTCATCTACTACCAGTATATTTTTAGCGCTGATTTGAGCCATTTCTGGTTCTAATTCTGATTCCTTCACAATACTGCATTGTTTCACATTAGTCGAAAAAATAATAGTGAATTTACTTCCTACTCCTACTTTGCTATCCACTAATATATCTGCAGAATGATTTTCTAGTATCTTCTTTGTAGTATTTAATCCTAAACCTGTCCCTTTTGCACCTTTTGTAGTAAAAAAAGGTGCAAAAACTTTCCCAATTATTTCTTCACTCATTCCTGTTCCAGTATCTTCTATTTCTATGAAAATCTTTTCATCTTTGTCATAGCTCCTGACTGTAAGTGTTCCCCCATCTTCCATGGCATCTATTGCATTTAAAATTATATTTAATATTACTTGCCTCATTTCAAACTCATTGCAATAAATACACTTTCCCGAATTCAATTCTTCTACTACATGTATTGTAGTATTAGATTTGAAATTATTATTTTTTATTTTATATTTGGCCATATTGATGCTATCTATCAATATATCGTTAATTTTATGTAAGCCCATTTTTTGATTATAACTACCTTTAATATAGCCTTTAATTTTTCCCATCATGGCTTTTCCATCAAAAGCAGTTTTATATATAATATCTAAATAATCTTTTATTTGAGGATCAGATTCTTTTAAAATAGCCATTTGAGAATAGCCAACAATAGTACTCAAAAGATTGTTAAAATCATGAGCTAAACTTTCAGATAGTTCTCCCAATATTTTTAAATTTTCCATTCGTTTTAATTCTTCTTTATGCTCATAATCAATTTTTTCCTTCATAGACAAATTTATAAGAGAAAATTTCATGAGTCCCCAATAATCATATACATAACCCTTTTCTGCACCATCAAATATAAATGCATCGTGAATACTCAACAAACTTGCCAAATCTTTTTCAAGGAAATCATCAACAATGTATTTTACAATAATCATAATATTTTTTCTTTGGCAAAGTTTTTTCATTTCCTTTTGAAATATCAATATTTCTTCTATATCCATGCTATTTGTATAAAATTTATCCTTTGTAGCATAAACTAAAACTTTTTCAAACCCTTTCTTCCTATATTTATCAATTTCAAATTCATAAAAGTCCAAAGCCTTGTCTAAACTTAATTTGCCTCTTTCATTTAAAAATATATCCTCTGAACATACAAATACCAATTGTCCCTTTTGCAATAACTTTTCTATATCAATTTGAAAATACAATTCTAACAAATTAATATCAGGTTTTTCTTCTTTTTTGTTGTAAACATATATAACAATACCATTGTCATCTAATACACTATTCAAAAGTTTTGCAAATTGAGCAATATGAGGCTTAGCAAAATTAGAACTAATGGCACCACAAAAAAGCCCTCCAACATACTCTATTTCTCTTTCATCATCCACAATATCACCTCCGAAGAGATTAAATGTCCTTCATACTCAAAGAAATTTTCCCCTTATTTATATCTACATCCAATACTCGCACATTAACTATATCTCCCACTTTTACTACTTCCATAGGATGTTTTATAAATTTATTGCTCAATTTAGAAATGTGAACTAATCCGTCTTGTTTCACTCCAATATCCACAAAAACTCCAAAATCAACGACATTTCTTACAGTTCCTGTAAGAACCATGCCTGGTTTCAAATCCTCCATCTTCAATACATCTTTCCTAAATACAGGCTTAGGCATTTCATCTCTAGGATCTCTGCCTGGCTTTCTCAATTCTTTTATTATATCTTTTAATGTAGGTAATCCTACATCTAATTCTTTTGATAGTTTATTTAAATTCGTATCAAATAATGCATCCTCTTCCAAAATTTTTTCAGCTATATCATAAGATTCTGGATGAACTCCTGTATTGTCTAGTAAATTGTTCCCTTCAGGAATTCTTAAAAACCCAGCACATTGGACAAAAGTTTTTTCTCCCAACCCCTTAACCTTTTTTAACTCCATTCTATTTTTAAATTTGCCATTTTCTTCTCTATATTTAACTATATTTTGAGCTACACTATTAGATACTCCCGATACATATTTTAAAAGAGAAACACTTGCAGTATTTAAATCTACTCCTACAGTATTTACACAATCTTCTACTACTCCCTTAAGAGCTAAATCAAGTCTAGTCTGATTTAAATCATGTTGATATTGACCTACTCCTATATGCTTTGGTTCAATTTTTACAAGTTCAGCCAAAGGATCTTGTAGTCTTCTAGCTATAGACACGGCTCCCCTTATAGACACATCTATATTTGGAAATTCTTCATTGGCAACAATTGAAGCTGAATACACACTTGCTCCAGCTTCACTAGTTATAGCATAAGAAACCTCGTTTTTTATTTCTTGCAAGGTTTCAGCTACTACCATTTCCGTCTCCCTAGAAGCCGTTCCATTTCCTATGGAGATTATGTCTATATTAAATTTATTTATTAATTCTTTTAATTTCTCTTTAGTCTTTTCAATTTGATTTTGAGGTTCAGTAGGATACACTACCGTATAATCCAAAAGTTTTCCCGTTTCATCTACAATAGCTACTTTACAACCTGTTCTAAATCCTGGATCTATACCCATAACTATTTTACCTTTTATAGGACTTTGCAGCAAAAGAGGTTTTAAATTTCCTGAAAAAACTTTTATTCCTTCTTCTTCAGCTCTTTCAGTAAGACTAGATCTTATTTCCCTTTCTATAGAAGGATATATGAGTCTTTTGTACCCATCTTCAATGGCCTTCTCCAAATATATGGTAGTTATAGTCTTGTTATTTTTTATCATATCTTCTTTCATATAATTAAGAATTTCATCATCGGGTACATCTATTTTTACTCTTAAAATTTTTTCTCTTTCACCTCTATTTATAGCCAATATTCTATGATTAGGAATACTTTTTACTTTCTCTTTGTAGGAATAATACATTTCATACACTGATTCCTCATCTTTATCTATGCATTCTGACACTAAAATTCCCTTTTCAGCAAATATATTTCGTGCCCTCTTTCTATATTCTGCATTGTCAGAAACTATCTCTGCTATTATATCCATAGCTCCAGCAAATGCTTCATCTACACTATTCACATCTTTTTCACTATCTACAAAATCTATTGCTAAATCTTCTAAACTTCCTTTAAATATTTCTTCACTCAGTATAATATTTGCAAGAGGTTCCAATCCTCTTAACTTTGCTTTTGTTGCCCTTGTCTTTCTCTTTTGTTTATAAGGTCTATATAAATCCTCTACTCTTTGAAGAGTTTCTGATGACAATATGTCCTTTTTTAATTCTTCTGTAAGCTTTCCCTGCTCATCAATGAGACGTAGCACTTCCTCTTGTCTATTTTCCAAATTTCTTAAATACATTAGCCTTTCATTGAACTCTCTTAGTACTACATCGTCTAATTCCCCAGTTTTTTCTTTCCTATATCTTGCAATAAAGGGAATAGTATTCCCTTCATCAATAAGCTTAATGGTATTTTCTACTTGAAATCGTTTAAGTTTCAGCTCTCTAACTAAAATATTTACAATATCCAATTTGCATTCACATCCTATTCTTGTATCTAATTAATTTTAAATTCTTTGATTATTTCTGCTAATTGATTACTCATAGTTTTTAAATTCTTTGTAGACTCTTCAATTGATTCCAAATAGGCCTCTTGCTCTTCTGTACTGGCCAACACTGTTTCAGTACCTGAAGAAGTCTCTTGTGAAATTTTACTTACCAAAATTACAGCATTGTTTATATCCTCCATGCCCTTAGATAATTCCTCCAACACTTTCTTGAAATTTTCTACTGTAGTAGAAACTTTCTCTGTATGAACCATTATATCTTGGAAAGTCTCAGTAGTGTTTTCTATTGTTTCATTTCCTCTTTTTACTTCTTCTACCCCTTCCTCCATAGATTTCACTGTTAAATCAGATTTTATTTGAATTTTTTCAATAATATCTACAATATTTTTAGAAGCCTCAGCTGTTTCTTCAGCTAATTTTCTTATTTCTTCTGCAACAACAGCAAAACCTTTGCCAGCCTCTCCTGCTCTGGCTGCTTCTATAGCTGCATTTAATGCCAACAAATTGGTCTGCTTTGATATATCATTTATAAAAGAGACAATATTATTTATTTCATTGGTATAACTAATCAAACTATTCATTTCCTCTGCAGATTTATTTACCTTTGCTGAAATAGAATCCATAGTGTAAATAGTTTCTTTAATATCTTTTGAGCCATCTTGAGCTGTTTTAAATGCAGTACTCGAAGAATCTAGTATGTAAGCAAATTTTTCCTCTATTTGCCTAGTCAATTGGTTTAGGTTTTTCAATATATCAGTAGTTTTTTCCACTTCCATCATTTGCTTTTCAGTATCCTCAGCAACTTGTTCTACAACACTACTTATTTCACTGGAAGCAGATATAGTCATACCAGCATTTTGACTGAGTTCAACTGAAGATTCCTCTACACTTTGTGCTGCAGCCTGGGCACTTAGAACTAAAGTATACAATGAATCCACCATTTTGTTAAATGCTTTTTCAAGCTCACCAATTTCATTTTTGGAAGTAACTTCTACCTTCTTAGTTAAATCTCCGCTTCCTATCTCATCAACTGCCACTACCATTTTTTCTATTGGAGATGAAAATATTCTAGCTACACGCATAGATATAGCTATTATTATAAATGCAATGATTAAAGTCATCATAAGTGTCCTTCTAAGTCCTGCTTTTGCAATGCTTTCTATTTCACTTTCATTTTGCTCTAATATAAGTCCCCACCCTGTAGAAGGTACTCTAGCAAAACTTCCCAATACCTTTTCTTTGTTGTCGTTTTTATAATAAACTGAGCCTCCTTTTTCTTCTTTTAATGAGAGAACTGGCCCCTTTATATCTTTTTCTACTACATTGTACTGCTTTGCCACTTTCCCTTTGAAATCTGGATGAGCAATAATTACTCCTTGCTCGTCTATTATATAAACTACGCCTGTATCTCCAACTTTATGCTCTCCTACCATTTCAGTGAGTCCTAAAAGATTTATATTGGCTGCCACAACTCCTCTTTGAGTACCTGTTGAATCCTTCCAAGGCATAGATATAACAACCACTGGAAGTTTCCCTTCCATATAAGAATCAGATACATAATTCTCTCCTTTTTCAGCTCTTTTAAACCATTCTTCATCTTTAGAATTTTTTAATTTCCCCACCCCTATTGTAGATATATAGGGTTCCCCATTATTCTCAAACAAATGAATAGATAAAATATGACTTACATCCTTTGTAGTTGAAGAAAGAATTATTTCTCCTTTCACCTTATCCATATTGTAAAAGTCTTGAGTCTTGGTCATATTTTCTATTATCTTCATTGTATTTGTCATAAATTCATCAACTTGAGCGGAAAGAGCATAGGTAAGATGTAAATTAGAAGTTTTTATATTGTTTTTTATATCTGTACTGCTAAATTTGTAATTTAGATATCCTGTCAATAGTATTGGTATGATAGATATTAATAAAAAAATTGCAATCAATTGATTTTGAATTTTTTTGTCCGAAATATTCCTTACACTTTTATTTCCTTTTTCTAATTTAGGTTTTTTGAACTTGATTTTTTTAAAATTCTTCTCTTTTTTATCCTTTTTTCTCATCAATACCACCCCTAATATTTAGATAGTCTAAATACACATATCTTATATAGTTCTACAAGTTTTATATAATTCCTTTATTTTCATGAAAATTTTTCATGAAAAAAGCTCTTTATTTTAAAAGAGCTTTTTTCTTTAAATATTCATTTATAAATACATCCAAATCTCCATCCATTACACCGTTTATATCCCCTACTTCCGCATTCGTTCTATGATCCTTGACTAAATTATAGGGATGAAAAACATAAGATCTTATTTGAGAACCCCAAGCAATTTGTGTATATTTTCCCTGTAAATCTTCAATTTTTTCCTTATGTTCTTCTTCCTTTAGTTGAATGAGCTTAGCACTAAGCATTTTCATAGCAGTAAGCCTATTGCTATGCTGAGATCTTTCATTTTGACATTGTACAACTATTCCAGTGGGTATATGAGTGATTCTCACAGCAGAATCTGTAGTATTTACATACTGACCTCCTGCCCCACTAGATCTATAGGTATCTATTTTTAAATCTGATTCTTTTATATCTATATTTATATTGTCATCAAGCTCTGGATATACATCTACACTGGCAAAAGAAGTATGTCTTCTACCAGAGGAATCAAAAGGTGAAATCCTCACAAGCCTGTGAACGCCCTTTTCAGATTTCAAATATCCATAGGCATTAAATCCTTGTATAAGAAGAGTTACAGATTTGATGCCTCCCTCTGTGTCAGGAAGAATATCCAAGGTCTTCACAGTAAATCCTTTCTTATCTGCCCAACGAGTATACATTCTCAAAAGCATCTCAGCCCAATCCTGAGCTTCAAGTCCTCCTGCTCCAGAATGAATTGAAAGAATAGCACTATTTTTGTCATATTCCCCACTTAAGAGAGTAGCCAATTTTAAATTTTCCATCTCAGTTTTGACTTTTTCATAAGCAGTTTTTATTTCTTTTCCCAAGGAAAAATCTTCTTCCTCAAAAGCTAAATCTATGAGCACCTCTAAATCTTCTATCTCACTTTTCAAATTTTCATACTCTTCAATTTTGTCCTTTAAGTTTTTAGATTCTTGAAGAACTTTTTGAGCACTTTCTATATCTTGCCAGAAATTTTCATCTGTAGCACTGTCATCTAATTCTTGTACTCTTTTTTTAATGTTTCCAATGTCAAAGTGAAACACCCAATTCTTCAATTTGTCTTTTCATATCTTGAGTGTTTTCTCTATATACATAGATATCTTCCATTAAATCACTCCAATCTTATAAATCTTTTCCACAACATTTCTTATATTTCTTTCCACTTCCACAAGGACATGGATCATTTCTACCAATTTTTTTACCTTTAACTATTGGCTTTTGTTTAACATCTTCACCTTCCTGATTGGTTCCCATCACCTTTGCAACCCTTTTTCTTTCCATCTTGTCAGGCATTTCCACATGATACAAGAAACGAACTGTATCTTCTTGAATACTCTTTATCATTTCCTCAAACATATCAAATCCTTCCATTTGATATGCCCTCACTGGATCTTCCTGCCCGTAAGCCCTAAGTCCTATACCTTGTCTTAACTGATCCATAGCATCTATATGATCCATCCATTTATTATCTACAACTTGAAGAAGTACAATTCTTTCAATTTCTCTAAATCTTTCTTCTCCTATGCCTTCTTCTTTCTTCTTGTACAATTCCTCTGCTAATTTATATATTTCTTCTTTAAGCTCCTCATCACTAAATTTTTGAACTTTTTCAACAGTCAAAAATCCTTTAGGCAAAAATATATTTTCTAAATAATTTTCAAGTCCTTCCAAATCCCATTCTTCTGGGAATTTGCTGCCTTGAGAATACATCTCTATTGCACCATCTATTATAGTTTTAGTCATAGATATGATATACTCTCTTAAATTTTCCCCTTCCAATACCTTTTTTCTCTCTCCATATATTACTTCTCTTTGCTTGTTCATGACATCATCATATTGAAGAACATGCTTTCTTATGGCAAAATTATTTCCTTCAACTTTCATTTGTGCATTCTCAATAGTTTTATTAAGAAGTTTATGTTCCAATGGTTCATCATCTGGTAGTTTCAAACTATCTACCATTCCTTGAATTCTATCTCCACCAAATAAACGCATCAAATCATCTTCAAGAGAAATATAAAATCTGGTACTTCCTGGGTCTCCTTGACGACCTGCTCTACCTCTTAACTGATTATCTATTCGTCTTGATTCATGTCTTTCTGTACCTATAATATGAAGTCCTCCAACTTTCACTACTTCTTCATGCTCTCTATCAGTCTCATCTTTGTATTTAGCATAAAGTTTCTTATAGGTCTCTCTTGCTTCCAATATTTCTTTATCATCTGTTTCATAAAAGCTATCTACAAGAGAAATAACATGATCTGTATACTTTTTCTTTTTCATTTCTTCCTTTGCAAGATATTCTGGATTTCCTCCAAGAACTATGTCCGTACCACGTCCAGCCATATTGGTTGCAATAGTCACAGAATTTATTCTACCTGCTTGAGCAACAATTTCTGCTTCTCTTTCATGATGTTTGGCATTTAAAACTTCATGAGATATACTTTCTTTCTTGAGCATTTTGCTTAAAATTTCAGATTTCTCAATAGAAATTGTACCTACAAGTATAGGTTGACCTGTTTCGTGTCTTTCCTTTATTTCCTTTACTACTGCAATAAATTTAGCTTCTTCTGTCTTATATACGCTATCATGTAAATCTTCTCTTATAACAGGCTTATTTGTTGGAATTTCCACTACATCCATATTATATATTTCCCTAAATTCATCTTCTTCAGTTTTAGCTGTACCTGTCATACCAGAAAGTTTATCATACATTCTAAAATAATTTTGGAATGTAATAGTAGCTAATGTCTTAGATTCGCTTCTTACCTCTAAGCCTTCCTTGGCTTCAATTGCCTGATGAAGTCCATCGCTATATCGTCTACCATACATAAGCCTTCCTGTAAATTCATCTACTATGACGATTTCTCCATCCTTTGCCACATAATCTATATCCTTTTTCATGAGATATCTGGCCTTCAGTGCTTGATTTATATGATGAGCTATTTCCATATTTTCTGGATCTGCCAAATTTTCAATACCAAAGAAGCTTTCCGCCTTTTTAGTCCCCTTTTCAGTTAATGTAACAGTTCTTGCCTTTTCATCCACAACAAAATCCACTACTTCTTCTTTTATTTCTCTATCAAAAGGATCTGTAGTTCTTTCACTTGGATCTAGCTTTCTTCCTTTCAAATCCTTCACAAAAGTATCAGCTACATAATAGAGCTTTGTAGATTTATCTCCTGCACCAGATATGATAAGTGGAGTTCTAGCTTCGTCTATTAAAATACTGTCAACCTCATCAATAATGGCAAAGTTCAATGGTCTTTGAACCATCTCTTCTTTATATATAACCATATTGTCTCTTAAATAGTCAAATCCAAACTCATTGTTCGTACCATAAGTTATATCACAATTGTAGGATCTTTTTCTCTCATCATTTTCCATATCATGAAGTATACATCCTACACTTAGTCCCAAGAATTCATATATTTTACCCATCCACTCTCTATCTCTTTTTGCCAAATAGTCGTTGACTGTAACTATATGAACTCCTTTGCCTGATAAAGCATTTAAATAGGCAGGAAGAGTTGCAACAAGAGTTTTCCCTTCACCAGTTTTCATTTCTGCAATTCTTCCCTGATGAAGTATTATACCACCTAAGAGTTGTACTCTAAAATGTCTCATTCCAAGTACTCTAGATGAAGCTTCTCTTACTACTGCAAAAGCTTCAGGAAGGATATCATCCAAACTCTCACCCTTTGCCACCCTATCTTTAAACTCTGCAGTTTTCTCTCTAAGAGCCTCATCTGAAAGCTTCTTTGTTTCTTCTTCTAATTCTTCTATTTCATCTACCAATGGACTTATTTTCTTTATTTCTTTTTCAGAAAAACTACCAAATACTTTTTCAAAAAAATTTTTCATTTAAAACCACCTCTCAAAAGTGTATCTACGCATCATCTAATTTTATCACTAATTTTTTCTAGTTACAACACTTGTCAAATTCTCCCTATATAATTATATCTTGAACCACTGTACTTGTTACCAAAAAACATTATCTCCTGTATCAATGTGAAAAGGCCCAAAGAAATTATCAAATCTCCTATACTGAATATATGTGGATAAGGATAAGGCTTAGGAACTATAATTATATCTCCCAGTACTGAAAGCTTTGTACCCTGAGTTATAGTCGTATATAGTGGAAGATTTCCTTGTTCTAACAATCTGTGAAATCTTTCAAACCCTTCTAATCCTATTCCTTCCAAAAGGATTGGTCTTTTCCAGTTATTTGCTGCCATAACTGTAAAATTTAAAATTGCCCCTCCAAGTACTACCCATAGGGATTTATATCTTAAATTCATTATTATACCGATAAGCAACAGTACATAGGATATAATAGCCAATTTGTTCATATACCTAAATAGCTTATCAATATAATTGACTTCATCCATGAAATTTATAACTATCAACAAATATTGTATAATTAGTGCTGCAATCAAAAGCCACATCTTTTTAAAATTGACTTTAAATAGATTGGAAAATTTACCTCCCCTTATAAGACCTATGACAATAGATAAAATAATAAATTCAATAAACAATTCTACCCCTCCCCTTCCAATAAAAAATTGCAGGATATTTATCCTGCAATTTATATATCATATTATACTATTAAAACTCTGGTTCAATCAAGCCATAATTCCCATCTTTTCTTTTATAAATAACATTTACTTCATCAGTTTCTGCATTCATGAACATGAAAAAATTGTGTCTTAACAATTCCATTTGAAGTATTGCTTCCTCTGTATTCATTGGTTTCATAGCAAATCTTTTAGTCTTCACTATCTTAGGTTTATTTACTTCTTGATTTTCTTGTGGCAATGGTTGAATATTTTCAAATCTTATAGTTTCTCCATTTTGATATCTCTTCTGAAGTTTAGTCTTATATTTCCTGATTTGTCTTTCTAGTATATCTACTGCCTTGTCTATAGAAGTATACATATCATCACTTGACTCTTCAGCTCGAAGAATGGTTCCAGGAAGGTTTATGGTTACTTCAATGATTTTTCTATTTCTTTCCACACTATAAGTAACATTTGCCTCTACATCACTTTGAAAATACTTGTCAAGTTTCCCCAATTTCTTGTAAGTAACATCTCTAAGGGCATCTGTTATCTCCATGTTTTTACCTGTACTATTTATCTTCATAAACCCAGCTCCTTTCAGTATAAGTAGACTAGCTACTTATATTTAGTATATTATATATAATACCCACACAAAACTCACTTATAACAAAATATTTTGCAAATTAAATTTATTCAACACTATTGTATATTTATTTATATATTTATCAACAGATTTACAAAGAACCTTTGTGGATACTTTTGGAGCATTTTTGTGGATAATGTGCATAAGTCTGTGGAAAACTGTACATAATAAATTTTTGACTGTGGATAAAATTCTTGATAAATAGTGGACAAGTTTTTTTAATACAAAATTCGTCCATATATGATAATATTGATAATTGTTTGATAATTATACTTATTCTTATTGTAGTATTTAGAAAAAAGTCAAGCACTATATGTAGAAAATTAGATTAAAAAAACAACTGCTAAATTTAGCAGCTATTTTTTTTCATCAATAAGTATACTTTCATTTAAAGTCTTGTTATATCCTTTATATGCTTTTTGGCCTTTTTTTATGCTTTTTAAGTTTGCTTTTATCTTTTCAAGTCCTTTGGCCATTTCCTTGTTGTTTTCATCATCTATAAGAGAAATAGCCATAAATGTCGATTTTATTTCAATTACTACTTCTTTCAGTTCCTTTAAATTTGGATAATCTTCTATCTCCAGCTCGTCTAATTCATTTACATTGTTTTCTTTTTTAAGTTGAGAAAAACAAGTCAAAAATTGTATATTTAATTTGTCTATTCTATTGATAACATTGTCTTTTTCATCTAATATTCCATTTATCTTGTCCATATCTTCTTTATCAATATATTCTCTTTCCAATTTGGTCAAATCCAATATGACATTCAACAATTTAAGCTTTTCATTAGATATCCTTATCATTTCATCAACTAAATTTTTTTCCATTTAAACACCTACTTAGCACTATATCTAGTTTTTTTAACTTCTTTAATTGCTTCCTTCCAAGTGTCTCTTAAGTCCGTTAAGAGTTCTAATGCTTCATCTAGTGGTTTCACATCTTTTTTAATATTTCCATCTACCAATTTTTCCATCACAAAATCATATATACTTCTCAAATTTTTAGATACTTCATAGTCCATATTAAGTGAAGCATTTAACTCAATTACTATATCCTCTGCTCTAATAATGGCCTCATGAGCTTTAACTACATCACCTTTTTCTATATTTAACTTTGCAATATTTATAAATTTTATTGCACCATCATACAACATAAGGGTCAATTCTTCAGGTGTTGCGGTAAAAACTGTGTTTTGTTTGTATTGATTGAGAGCATCGTATGCCATATTCCCCATCCTTTCAACTATTTACTAGAAAACTGTTGCATAAGCCACATACTTTGCTGGTTCATACGAGAAATAGCCTTTTCCATAGCAGCAAATTGTGAATAATAACTATTCTCCTTTCTTATTAAATAATCATTTAAATCATCTATCCTCTTTTCCAATTGTAGCACATCTTTATCAATAGTACTAATGCTACCATGCTTTGTAACAAATTCTATGAGCATATTAGATTTTACATTTCTATATATATTTGAATCTTCTCCTGTACCAGACTTTTCTATTATATCCTGCATACCAGAAATAAGATTGTCATAAAGTCTTGTAACAACACCACTTTGTTGTCTTTTAGCTCTAATTTGTTCACCACTCAAATCCTTTTCTGACATATAAGAAGTAACACCTTTAAGTTTATCTTTTCCATATTCAGGTTCTTTAAAGAACAACTCCAATACTCCATTTGGATCTTTTCTTATAGCATCTTTTAGCTTAACTTCATCAATAACGAGTTTGCCACCAATAACTCCTCTTGAATACTTTTCTGTATCTATTCCTATTTGAAATAGGCGATTGAAACTTCCCTCTACATCTTTTACTTCATTATACATCCAAGTTCTTGAATTTTGCATGGTTCTAGACAATAAATCATCGCTTCTTAATAGTCCACTTTTAGCCTTTTCTTCCCAAAGCTCTATATCTTCCTTTTCCATTGCTTTTTTCTGATCTGCTGTAAGAGGTTTATAATCTCCATATCTTTTATCTGTAAGAAGTTTACTTGTCTTTTCCACCAATTCATTATAGTCATCTACAAATTGCTTTATCTTGTCATAAAAAGCATCTATATCTGTCCCTATAGTAGTAGTAAATGCTCCTATAGATTTTAAATTAAAGTCTATGCCATTTATAGTGAATTGATTGGAATCCATAATAATATTTTCTGCCCCATCAAAATTTACAACAGCAGATTTGCCAGTTTTTTCGTCACCAATGTTGTACTTTGCACCATTTACATTTAGATTAAGTGCATCAATAAAAGCTTTTCCATAACTATCAACATCCGCCGAAATCTTCAACTTTGACCCTACTCCTGTATCTTCTGTCTGCAAGAAAAATCTATCTATATTTGCATCATAGTTGGCTTTTAGCCCCAAGGATACTTCTTTTTCTCCATCTTTAACCTTTGCACTATTTATAGTTTTAACCACATCATTTAAGGAAATTTCATTTAAGGACTTTTTAATATCAGCATCTTCTACATTCCCAAATTTAAATGTTTTGATGCCATTTTTAGTTTCAATAGTAAATTTTATTATAGCATCATTTCCTAGTTCAAATTGACTTGCCAGATTTTCATTGTTTCCATTTTCAACAGTTACCTTTTCTCCACTAACAGCCTTAACTCCTTCAGCCAATTGCTTAACTTCCATCTCATAGTTCCCGTTCATAGCTTTGGATGTACTGCTAACTGTTGCAATGGTTTCATCTGATGAAGTGGCTTTCTTCACCCAAGTTAAATTTTCATAGGATCTGGATACAAAGGCTCCTGTAGATGTAGTAGTAGTTAGACCAAAATTTTTTCTACTTTTCAATATAAAATTGGCATAGTCTTTATTTAGATCATTGTATATCTCTCTTTTCCATACCAAAAGCTGCTTGTCCTGTTCTACCCTATTAAGTCTCACTTTTTCCGCTTCCATGAGACCTTTTATCATTTCTTCTGTGTCCATGCCTGATGCAAGACCTGTAATTCTCAAATTGTTGTACATAATATCACCACCTTATATCTTTTTATCAACTATAAGTCCTACCGATTCCCAAATATAAGCTACCATATCTAATATTTTTTCAGGAGGTATTTCCCTTATAACCTCATCTGTAGTTACGTCTATAACTTTAACCATTATTTGTTTTGTCTTTTCATGAATAGAAAATTCAAATCTTCTGTCATATGCAACAAATTTCTCATTTGCTGATTCTATTGCCCCAATAATTTCTTCTTCGCTATATTTTCTTTCTTCATGACCCCTTAATTGTCTATTTCCTACATCTGAACTTATAGCTTTTTCTCCATCACGAATATTCCTTTGAACTATTGATGGATCATATTGTTGATTTGAAATAGTGTTTGATACACCATTTATGTGCATGAGTATTCCCCCCTCTTATACTTCTACCATATATATCGGTTAAAATAGCCTATTCTTTAACTCTATATTTACTTTTCTTTTGCCACAACAAAATTATTACAACATACCCTATTTTGATTCCAGCTGCAATTATAGCTCCTATAGGATCTTCTTTTATGCTAACTGCTTTTGCAAAAAATAAATTGGTTATGAACTGTCCTGGAATTAATCCCAATATAGTTCCAAGTAAATAATCTACAAATTTAATAGAAGTAACCCCTGACACAAAATTAGCTATACTAAAAGGTATAAAAGGCATACTTCTCATAAAAAACACATATCCCATCCCAAACTTATCTATCTTTTCTATCACTTCATTTAATGTAACTTTTCTCTTCTTTTTATTGTATATTTTATATACAATTTTCATTGCATCTTCTTGAAACACTCTGGCTATATAAAAAGACACAATAGAACCTATCACACCAGCAATGGCTATAAAAATAAAGCCTTTAATTCCAAAAAAGAAAGCTGACAGTGCATTGAGCCAAGAAATAGGTACAAAAAATATAACTAATGCCGTTGAAATAACAGTAAAAAACACAGAAAAGTTTCTATCATCTTTGGCTGTAGAAAAAAAGTCTGTTAAACTTTCTTTATCATATATATTTATACTGGTAATAAGATAAATAAGTACAGCTATAAACGCAATTATAAGTCCTATTTTCATAGCTCTTCTTTTATTTTTCATACAAACACCCCTGATATTTTCGTTATATCTATACTTTACCTCAATTTATATTTTTTTCAACTATTTTTATTCTAACAAAAAAATTACAATTCATACCCTTGTCCTTGTGAAAAATCATTGTTATAATAATTATTATAATAGTGAAAAGGATGCAGATATGATGAAAATTGGAATGAGAGCTATCGAAGTGGAGGCGAATAATTTGGAAACTAGCTATAAGATATCTGAAACCTTACTTTTTACCGATAAAAAAAATTTTTTAATCTTTAAAAAGATCAATAAGTGTTTTGCATTTATCGTAGGAATAATACCTATAATTTGTAGCATTTTTTTATTTGTTCTTCCAAATTTATTAGTTAATCTTTTTTGCGGGTTTCTAATATATTCCCCATATTATATTGAAAAGAAATTCCATATAGTTATATTGGAAGAATTTAGATTTATGATCACTTTCCATACCATGCTCCATTCGGTATTTGGAAAAACTCTTCACTTCTATGACAAATATCCACTATATGATAGCTTTCTACACTTTCTTGGTGGAGGACTCATAGCATTGGTAGTCATAACTGTAGTATTGAGTTCAGAACTACACTATTCTAAACATACAAAACATGGTATAAAATTAAAAACAGATGTATTTACTTTTGGTTTTGTAAACACTGCAGGTGTGGCTTGGGAAATACTTGAGTTTACAGGTGATTTAATATTTAGAGGAACCCCAGGATATAGACTGGCACAAGAAGATAGCCTATTTGATACCATGACAGATTTGATAGAAAACAATTTTGGAGCACTGTTTGCCATATTTGTCTTTTGGAAATTTATAAAACACAATGAAAAGAAAGGTAGAGATATGATGCTACTTTTCAAACAAGTAATACCTGAACCTGAAAAAGCCTATTAGATATATTAAAGCCCTGATAAATATCAGGGCTTTAATATTAACTAAAATTTTGAATCATCTACATTATCAAGCCATTCTTTTATAGGTCCCATGACTTTCTTTATACATCCATCTTCAAAGGGAACTTGTAGTCCTGCATATTGGACTAATTTTGAGAAAGGCATACTTCCTCCAGCTTTGCAAAGTCTTATATAATCGTTCCAAGCCTTTTCTCTATCTTCTTTAAATTTGATAAAGAATTGTAATGCACAAACTTGAGCCAAAGTATAATCAATATAGTAGAAAGGCACTTCAAATATATGACCTTGTCTAAACCAATATCCTCCTCTATTTAAGAAATCATTGTCTTCATAATCCCTGAATGGAAGATATTTCTTTTCTATTTCTCTCCATTTAGCTCTTCTTTCACAAGGAGTAGCTTCGGGATTTTCATAGACAAAATGTTGGAATTCATCTACTGTCGCACCATAAGGAACAAAATTTACAGCTCCACTTAAGTGACTGAATTTGTATTTTTCTTCTTCCTCTTCAAAGAACAATCCCATCCAAGGCCAAGTTATAAATTCCATGCTCATAGAGTGAATTTCACATGCTTCAAGAGTTGGAGCAATATATTCTGGCACTTCAATTTCTCTACTTAAATATCCTTGAAAAGCATGACCTGCTTCATGAGTAAGTACATCTACATCTCCGCTAGTTCCATTGAAATTTGAGAATATAAATGGTGATTTATATTTTGGTATATAAGTACAATATCCCCCACTCATCTTGCCTTTTTTACTTACAAGATCCATAAGTTCTCTTTCCACCATGAATGTAAAGAACTCATTTGTTTCAGGAGAAAGTTCACTATACATTTTCTTTCCATTTTCAAGAATCCAATCAGCTTCTCCCTTTGGAGTTGCATTTCCAGTTAAAAATTCTAATGGTTCATCATAGTATTTAAATTCATCAAGTCCAAGTCTTTTTCTTTGTCTATCTTTAAGTTCAATAACCACTGGTACTAGATCCTCTTCTACTTGTTTTCTATAATTAGCTACCATTTCTTTGTTGTAGTCTGTTCTGGACATTCTAGCATATCCAAGTTCTACAAAGTTTTTGAAACCTAATTTTTTAGCCATTCCATCTCTTACTTTGACCAAGTTGTCATATATTTCATCGAATTTTCCTTCATTTTCTTCAAAAAAGCTTGTATAGGCTTCATAAGCTTTTTTTCTTTCTTCTCTATCTTTAGATTGCATAAAAGGCTGCATTTGAGAAAGATTTCTTTCTTCTCCTTCAAACATTATCTTTGCAGAAGCTATAAGTTTCGCATATTCTGATACAAGCTTATTTTCTTTGATTAAATCCTCAATTATTTCTGGTGAAAAAGTTTTAAGCTGCATTTCAGCTAAATTAAATAAATGACTTCCCCATTTTTCTTCAAGTTCACTTCTAAACTTTGAATTCACCAAAGCCTTATAGTATTTAGTCATTACTTCTTCATATAGTGGCATATTCTCATCAATAAATTCTTGTTCTTTTTCATAGAATTCATCTTCTGTATTGATTGAATGTCTTATATACACTAGATTTCCCGCAGTTTCTACTTCTTCTCTCAATACATTTATTTCTTTCATGACTTTATTTTGTTCTTCTACATTTGAAGAAGCTTCAAATTTTTCAATCAAATGAGTAAAATCTTCTCTTATCTGGTCCATATCTAGTCTCTTGTACTCATAATCTTTAAACTTAATCATCTTAATGCCCCCTCTCAATATTCATTAGTTCAATGATATCAAATTTTCTGAAAAAAGAATCATTTATTAAGAAAAAATAACAAAATTCATAAGCTTTTTCTATACATAATTGTCTATCTATCATTATTTTCTATAATGCGTTGTAGACAAGCACTTCTGTGGTAAAATTCTAATAGAATATAGATGGAGGTAATAAATAATGATCATAGATACACATTTGCACGAAAGCAAATACTCTTTTGATAGTCATTTAACCTTTAAAGAAGCTATTGAAACTGCAAAATTTGTAGGACTAGATGGAATATGTGTAACAAATCATGACAATAACTATTTGCGAAAAGAAATAGGAAATTCTGCAAAGATAAATGATATTTTAGTCATAGTTGGAGCTGAAATACTTACTTTTGAAGGAGATATACTAGTTTTTGGAGTTGACAATGTTCCAGAAAATATGCTCCATGCCAATGAATTACTTGAAATAGTTGAAAAAAATAATGGTGTAGCAATAAGTGCTCACCCTTTTAGAAACAACAATAGAGGATTGGGAGAACATATAAGAAAGGTATCAAATATTCTTTCTGGAGTAGAAGCTTTCAATGGAAGCACTTTCCCTTATCATAATCTATATGCTTATGCATTAGCCACTGAACTTAATATACCCTGCTTAGGGGCCAGTGATGCGCATGTATCTCAAAATGTGGGAAAGTATGCTACTTATTTTGATTCTACTATTCGAGATGAAGAAGATTTCATTGAAGCTGTAAAATCAAAAAACTTTTGCCCTGTTATAAGAAAAAATGGTTATTTTGAAAAAATAGACATATATACTGATTTAGAAAACACTTCATTAAAATACTCCCTATCTCAAAGATAAAAGTCCTGAAATTCAGGACTTTTTTTGTATACAATATAAAACTTTCCAAAATATATTTCAAAATATATGCAAAATATATCCAAATAGTATATAATATTATATACTATTATTTTTAGACTTGGAGGAAAATATGGGTAAGCTTGATTATGAACAAATAATGGCTATTCAAGAAAATGCTACGCGAAAACTTCTCAATTATATAGATGATTTTTTCCAAAAAGAAAAAACTATTGATTCCATTGAATTTTATTATCCAGATTTTGATGAAAGAAGAACTAGAATGGCTTTCAATGTATGGATAAGTTTAGACTATAAGACTAAATATGGCAAAAATTTTATTGAACACTTTCTCGAAGAAGAATCTCATAAACTGGATGATTTGGAAAAAGAAGTACTTATAGAAAGAAACAAATCCCACATAAGTTTATTTGAAATAAAAAATATAAATGGAGATCTTATGTATGTTGAAGATATATTTAGCAACACACATCATATAGTTTGGGAACCAGAGTTATCTCAAATTGTTGAAAAATCAGAATTGATATTTGGTAGAGTTGCAAAGGTTATTGTATATGAAAAATTTGTAGGAGATATAAGTTTTCTTCCTCTAATAGGCAAGGAAACCTTTGGAAGAGCTATATATTATGATTATAATTTGATCAGAAAAAAAGAACCTGATATTTCCATGGAAGAATATCTTAGAAAATACAGTTTAAATATCTATAAAGCATATACTGATTGTATTTATGAAATTTTAGATCTTGATGATGATGAAAGCCTACAGCTTTCAAAAGAACTAGGAGAATTTGAACAATATCTTGAAGAAAATTTAAGTGAAAATACAGTTAAAAAACATATAAAAAATCTTATTGATTTGTATGATTATTATTTATATGACAATGAACTTACCTTATATGATATAGATAAAATAAATTTTGATTCTCTTTTTAAAGAAGGCATAAATTCAGGCCTTATAAGTTCTCAAACTCAGTTCAATTCTTATATTGCCACAATTAAAAAATATATAAAGTTTTTAATTGACAATGAAGTAGAAGGAGATTATAAAAAAATCTATAATGAAATACTTGATATAAGCAAAAATAGGGAAAATTATTTTACACCAAAAACCCCTATATCTATTCCATTTAAATGGGATAGAGACCTTGATATTCCTATGAAAGACAATTTGAATTCAAAGACCATTGGTTTTTTGAAAAATTATGAAAAGTATTTGTTTAGCATAGGAAATAATGATGAAAATATTGCTCCCACATCTCCACTATTAAATCTATTTTATAAATTTTCTCTATGCTACAATATATTGTCTGTTTTAAGAAATAAACTAGTGTACTCTTCAAAAAAAGATGAATATCTAAAATTGAGCGATTGGGAAAAAGCAGCTTTATTCATAGATTATATATGGAATATATTGAGATGGAATGAACTTACTCACTCTCCTCAAAATATATTAGAACAAGACAATAGATTTGAAATAGTAGATAATTTAAGCAATTTAAATACAAATACTGTATACAATTATGAAAAAGTAAAATATAAAGATATCAAAACCCCAATTTTTGATAAATATATAATTAAGTTTTTTGATCTTATGGGTTTGTTGAATTATGATGAAAGCTCTATATTCGAAAACAATTCTGGTCCAAGTATATCTATTACGCCTCTAGGGAAAAAAGTTTTCGATGTGCTTAAAGAAGATAAAAACAAAGATGTTGAAAGTATGGGAAAAATCATTCATTTGAATCAATGGAAAAAAGGTAAATAAAAGTTTGTAGGAATCCCTACAAACTTTTTTGTTCTATATTTTTATACTCCATAAGTGCCTTTGAAAACTGATCAGGACATGAAGTATCCTTATGTCCACATTTAATACCAGAAAGTCTATCTATGGCTTCATCTACTTTCATACCATCTACAAGTCTTGAAATCCCTTGAAGGTTTCCATCACAACCCCCAATAAATTCTACATTTTTAACTTTTCCATCAACTACATCAAAATAAATATATTGACTACAAACTCCTCTGGGTGTATATTGATACATATTCACGTCTCTCCTTTTCTGTCTATTTTCTTTTATTGCCTACTCATTATAATACAACATAAAATCTTTTAAGAAAAGATATTGACAAAAACAATTGCCATAAATATAATTAATTGTAACCATTGCAAATATGAATTCATTTTAATTTATAATATTTGAAAGGAGTAATATATCCATGGAAACAAATACTTTAGAATTAAAAGAATATCTACGAAATCACTATATAAAACCATCTACCATTCGAATAAAAATACTTAAATATTTAATGGAAAATAAAACTCATCCAACAGTTGATGAAATATATGAAGCACTAACTGATGATATCCCTACTCTATCTAAAACCAGCGTATATAACACATTGGATATATTCTTAAAAAAAGGTGTTGTTGCAATCGTAACTATAGACGAAAAAGAATCCAGATATGATATAGATACTTCAATTCATGGTCATTTTAAATGCGAAAATTGTGGCAAAATATATGATTTTAAAGTGTTTGTCACTGATTTAGAAGAGGAAGGTATTGAAGACTTTGAAATAAATAAAAAAAGCATTTATTACAGTGGAATCTGTAATAAATGTAAAACACAAGGAAATGGTTCTTCTGTGTTGTAACACAGAAAGCCTCTCCCTTGTGTTTATATATCAATCATATTTTGAATCATAGAATCAAATCCAGAGCTATTGTACATAAACATAACTATATCACAATCACTATTTGCAATGATTTTTTCATAACTTATCTTAATATTTCCTATATTTCTAGGATCGACAAATTGAACTTCCCTAAATAAATCAGCAAACATTAGTGTTGTAGGTGCCTGATAAGAATCCCTAAAAATAAGGATTTTTTTATCTATCAAGGATTTGTTATTTTTTATTTTTAATATATTGCAAACATTTCCCCTAATATAAGCTCCACCATAGTCCCACTTTTTCTTATTCCTAGAAGTAGCTATAACCTTTTTTTCTTCAACTCTTTTGTCTTCTTTGCCATTATTTAAAAAGTATTCATAGTTCTGCCCTTCCAAGTAAACATATATTGGATATTCATTTTCTTTCACTATCATATTCAAATTTCTATTGTAACTACCAATGAAGTCTTTTTCATCACATTTCATGACCTTGTACTTGCTAAAATGTTCCTTTAGCTTTTCAGAAGAAATATCCAGTTCCATCTTTTCAGCCATTAATTTAAAACCTTCAAATGCTCCTGTACCATTCCAATGATGGTCAGTTTTAAAATATAATTTCTCAAGTTCTTTTCCACTAAACTTATTTGACATGGCCCCATCAATATCTAAAAATGTTATATTACTTGAATTTAATTTTGATTTAAAAGCTTCTTTATTTATATTTATATTTTCTTTATTGTCTACAAATTTAGGGTATAGGTGTTTTAACATATTAGTTTTATGAGGTGTCATGGTAAAATATACATCTTTCCCCATATCAGCACTAATCTTTGATAATTCATTAATAGTACTTGAATACTTATCTAATTCCTCTCCATTTAAAATCTTTGGAAACATTCCTAAAATCCAATTGTCATCAGCAAGATAATAATTCCCAACTACGCTCTTCTTTAATTTAGCTTCAAATATTCTATTAATTCTAATCAACTTTTCCCTAAATGCAAATTGATCATCATAATAGTTTTCAAACTTTTTTGAATACTTGCCATTTTTAAAATCTTCAATTGTTGGTTTTTTTTCAAGATTCCTATTTTCAGAAACACTCACTATCTTATCTGTATTAAATAAATTCACAAAAAAGAATGTAAATATAATAATTAAAAATGGAATTGCTACACATTTGGCTTTTCTGTTATTCATTCTGAACTCCTTCTTTATTAAAATCTAAAGTATAAAAATGGATTATAGCTAGAACCAGTCAATAAAACAATAACTATAAACATACAAATAATAAGTATCAAACTCTGAAGTTTATAAACTACACCGTTTTCTAATAAGTTTTTGTTGTTCCTCAATATAACTCTTTTAAACTTGTCCATAATAGGTGTTGAAAAGATGGCAGCTGCAACTATAATATACCAATAATCATTAATATAGATTGAAACACTATTATTAGTTATTGGGCTTGTACCAAATCCCATCATAACCTTAATAAAATCTATTCCCTGAACTATATTATCCGCCCTAAAAAATACCCATCCAATGATTACTACCAATAACAAATAAACATGCCTTAATATCTTCGGTAATTTTTTTAATGCTTTTTCTAAGAATGCCTTTTCTAATATTAGAAAAACACCATAATACAAGCCCCAAACAACAAATGTCCAATTTGCACCATGCCATAAACCAGTTAAACACCATACCACTAGTACATTCATATATAGCCTAAATTTAGATACTCTATTTCCCCCCAAGGGAATATAAACATAATCTCTAAACCAGCTTCCTAAAGATATATGCCATCGCCTCCAAAATTCAGACACTGATTGTGATATATAGGGATAATCAAAGTTTTCCAAAAAATCAAATCCAAACATCTTTCCAAGCCCTATTGCCATGTCACTATATCCGCTAAAATCAAAATATATTTGAAAAGTATAGCATACTATTCCAATCCAAGATTCAACAATAGATAAATTAGCTACATTTTTTATAAAAACTCCATCTGCCACCAATGCCAATTGATTGGCTAAAATCACTTTCTTAGATAATCCTAGCACAAATCTATTGACTCCATCAGCAAATTTATCTAGTGAATACTCCCGAATGCTAATTTGTTCGACTACAGTTTGATACCTTACTATGGGTCCTGCAACCAATTGAGGAAATAAACTCACATATAATGCTAAGTCAAAGATATTTCTTTGAACTTCAGCGTCTTTTCTATATACATCTATTACATAACTCATTATCTGAAATGTATAAAATGATATTCCCAAAGGTAAACGAATACCTTTTATTCCAAATAAAAAATCAGCATATTTAAATATAATTAGAAGGGATAAATTAAATATAATTGAGATAAGTAACAATAACTTTTTATTAGACTTAGAACTAATATCCATCTTCAGACCAATAAAATAATTAATAACTATTGAAAACAACATTAGATATATATATCTTGGTTCCCCCCATGCGTAAAAAAATAAACTTGCACCCAATAGTATATAATTTCTAAATCTATTCCCTGATAAATAATAACATACTAAAACTACAGGCAAGAATAAGAATAGAAATATTAAACTACTAAATACCATCTTCTTTTACTCCTTTATAAGTAGAAATAAATTGTCCTAGAAAAATTACATTTATCATTTTAACACTACCTTAATTTAATTACAATTAAAATTCTATGCCTTTTCTCGCCATTAGTCCAGTTGTATAATAATGTTTTACTTCTTTCATTTCTGTCACTAAATCGGCTATTTCTACTATTTCCTCTGGTGCATATCTTCCCGTCAATACTACTTCTACATGATGCTCTCTTTCTTTTATCATTTCTAAAACTTCTTCTACAGAGAAAAGTTTATAATATAGGGCTATATTTATTTCATCTAATACTACCAAATCATATTCTCCATTTTTTAAAACCTCTTTGCATATTTCAAGCCCCTCTTTAGCAACTAATATGTCTTCTTCTGTAGGATCATTGTATATAAAACAATCTCTTCCAAATTGATGTATTTCTATATTTGGCAAATAATCTACTATTTTTAATTCACTATATTCCATGCCTTTAACAAATTGACCAAAAAACACTTTCTTTCCTGCCAATGCTGCCCTCACTGAAAGGCCTAAACTTGCTGTAGTCTTTCCTTTCCCATTGCCCGTGTATACATGTACATAGCCTTTTTCCACATTATCACCTCTACTCTTATTTAATCTCATTATATACTATTATACCCAAAAAACAACTTCCGCTTTCCCATATTGACATATTGGTGTATAATATTATTAGAGACTCGAAATATTTGTTTGGAGGGGATATCTTTGGAAAATTTAAAATTAAATGATTTTACAAAGTACAAATTTCTTTCAGGTCTTAATTATTCTCCTGATGGAAAATATGTAGGATTTGTAGTTCATAGAATGGATGCAAATGAAAACAAATACTTATCAAACATTTGGATTTACAGTGTAGAGACAAAAAAATATTTTAAGCTTACTTCTCTCGATGGCGAAAAAACTTTTATATGGCTAGATAATGAAAATATTCTTTTCCCTGCCATGAGAAATCCAAAGGACAAAGAAGCACTCGAAATGGGAGAGGAATTCACAAATTATTACAAAATAAATATTCATGGCGGAGAAGCTTGTGAAGCTTTCAAAGTGCCTTTAACTGTGACTGGAATAAAAAAAGTAAATGATAAAAATTATCTAGTGACTGG
Organism: Sporanaerobacter acetigenes DSM 13106; assembly: GCF_900130025.1. NCBI lineage: Bacteria > Bacillati > Bacillota > Tissierellia > Tissierellales > Sporanaerobacteraceae > Sporanaerobacter > Sporanaerobacter acetigenes. The sequence goes on from NZ_FQXR01000002.1 coordinate 169,961, forward strand.
GGTATACAATCACTATAAAATCCATTTAGACCAATTGGAAGGCAGTAAAAAAGAAGAAGCCATAGCTAAATTAAAAGAAGAAAAGGACTATGAAGTATTGGATGAAATACCTTTCTGGGCAAATGGAGAAGGTTTCACCAATAAAAAAAGAAATAGATTATATTTATTCAATGTAGATAGTGGAAAAGTTGAAGCTATAACTGATGAATGGACAAATGTTGAGGCTGTTAACCTCAGTAAAGATCATTCAAAAGCTCTATTTATATCTAATTCTTTCAAAGATAAAATGCCTCTAGCAGCGGATTTATATATATATGATATAACTAAAAAAGATCTTGAAAAATTAACTCATGAAGACGGATTTGCCTATGCTTATGCTGGTTTTCTAGGAAATAGTATTATTTTTGCTGGTAATGATATGAAGCATTATGGTATCAATGAAAACAATCATTTCTACATCATGAATGAAAATACAAAAGATGTGAAAAAGATAACGGATACATTTGATTTAAGTATTTGGAATTCAGTAGGTTCTGACTGTAGATATGGTGGAACTCCATCTATCCGAATAGATGAAGATTATTTATATTTTGAAACTACAGAGTGGAACTCCTCCTATATAAATAGAATAGATAAAAATGGCCATATTGATAAACTCATCACTAAAGGTGGAGCTATTGATGGCTTTGACGTACACAATGGAAAAATCCTATTTATAGGATTAAGAAATATGAAACTTCAAGAATTGTATTCTCTAGAAGATGGAGAAGAAATTCAAATTACAGATTTTAATGAATGGGTAGTTAAAACTAAAAAGATTTCTAAACCCGAAAGAATTACTTTTGAAACTGAAAATGGAACAACTATTGAAGGCTGGATACTTAAGCCTGTAAATTTTGACAAAAATAAAAAATATCCTGGCATATTAGATGTCCATGGTGGACCAAAAACTGTCTATGGTGAAGTATTCTATCATGAAATGCAATACTGGGCAAATGAAGGATATGCCGTATTTTTCTGCAATCCTAGAGGCAGTGACGGCAGAGGAAATGAATTTGCAGATATTCGTGGAAAATATGGAACTATTGACTATGATGATCTTATGATGTTTACAGATAAAATACTTGAAAAATATCCATTTATAGATGAGAAAAGAATTGGTGTGACTGGTGGCTCCTATGGTGGATTTATGACAAACTGGATAATAGGCCACACCGATAGATTTAGTGCTGCTGCAAGTCAAAGAAGTATTTCAAACTGGATTTCAAAATTCTGTACTACTGATATTGGATATTATTTTGTAGACAATGAACAAGATGGTACTCCTTGGAACAATATGGAGAAACTTTGGTTCCACTCTCCATTAAAATATGCAGACAAGGCCAAAACTCCTACATTATTTATTCATTCAGAAGAAGATTATCGTTGTTGGCTAGCAGAGGGAATTCAAATGTTCACTGCTCTAAAATATCATGGAGTAGATGCAAGACTTTGCATGTTCCATGGAGAAAATCATGAACTTAGCAGAAGTGGAAAACCAAAACATAGAATTAGAAGATTAACTGAAATCACCAATTGGATGGATAAATATCTAAAATAGATTTCCCATAAAAAAATAAATGTCGGTCAAAAATGCCGACATTTATTTTTTCTCCGCCACGGGGATATTTCGTTTGGCTGGTCATTTAGCGTCCCTCTAATGAGTGTTGCTGTGCCATTTCCATGCATCTTCTATGATCTTTTCTAAACTATTGTATTTGGGCTTCCATTGCAATTCTTTTTTAGCTTTTTCAGAAGATGCTACCAATATATGAGGATCACCTTTTCTTCTATTTCCTATTTCCACAGGGATATCTCGTCCCGTAACTTCTTTAGATTTCTCAATAACTTCTTTTACGGAAAATCCCTTTCCATTGCCTAAATTATATATTCCACTTTCGCCATCTTTTTTAAGTTTATCTAATGCTAATAAATGGGCTTGAGCCAAATCCATTACATGAATATAATCCCTTATGCAAGTTCCGTCAGGAGTATTGTAGTCATCTCCAAATATTATAATCTTTTCTCTTCTTCCTAAAGCTGTTTCCAATACAATAGGTATCAAATGCGTTTCAGGATCATGATCCTCTCCTATAACTCCACTTTCATGAGCTCCAGCAGCATTAAAATATCTAAGAGCAATATAATTTATATCTAAAGAATCACTTGCCCACTTGAGCAATTTTTCAATAGCCAATTTGCTTTCACCATAGGGATTTTCAGGACAAGTATCATCATCTTCTGTTATAGGAACATTTTTAGCTTCTCCATATACTGCAGCAGTAGATGAAAATACTATATTCTTCACTCCATGTTTTTTCATAAAACGCAAAAGAGTAATGGTTCCTCTTACATTGTTGTTGTAATAGCCTATTGGATCTTTCATACTTTCTCCAACAAGAGAATATGCAGCAAAATGAATAACAGCTTCTATTTCACTTTCTTTAAATACCCTATCTAAAAAATCCTCATCTCTAATATCTCCACAATAAAATTTTCCACCTTTAATTGCATTCTTATGACCTTTAACTAAATTATCAACAACAACTACTTCGTCTCTATTTTCCAACAATTCCATTACTGTATGGCTTCCAATATACCCTGCACCACCAGTGACCAGTATAGCCATATAAAATCACCTCCTCAAAATAGTTCTCTAGTTCCATGACCTATGCCCGTAATATAAAATTCAGGACTATATCCTACTTTTCTTTTATATAAAGTACCAACTTTATTCATAAAATTATCTACACTATCATTTTTTACAATTGCTATTGCACATCCTCCGAATCCTCCACCAGTCATTCTAGCACCTATACACCCACATTGCTCTATAGAAGCTTCTACTATAGTATCTAATTCCTTTCCTGTCACTTCATATAAATCCTTTAAGGAATTGTGAGATTCAACAAAGAGTTTACCTACTCTATCTATATCTCCACTTTGCAACGCTTTAGAAGCATTTAAAACTCTTTGGTTTTCATAAACCACATGACGAATTCTCTTTTTAATATGAGCTTCAAATATATGCTTTTCTATTTCTTCATATTCTTCTATTGAAATTTGACAGAGATTTTCTATGTCTTTATAGTTTTTAACAATATTTAAAGCTTTTTCGCATTCATTTCTCCTTTCATTGTATCTAGATTCATTTAATTTCCTTCTTTTGTTGGTATTCATAATGACTAATATATAATCTTTCATATTCATATCTATATACTCAAACTGGAGGCTGTTGCAATCTAAAAGCATTGCCTTATCTTTTTTGCCCATAGAAATAGCAAATTGGTCCATAATTCCGCATCTTACTCCTATAAACTTATTTTCTGCCTCTTGACAGAGCTTTATTAAATCAATTTTAGAAATCCTTCCGTCATTGAATAAATCGTTAATCATCTCAGCTATTAGCAATTCCAAAGATGCTGAAGAAGAAAGCCCAGCTCCATTAGGAATATTTCCCCACACTAAAATATCCATTCCTGAAATTCTATAGCCATTTTGTTTCATAAAATAAATAACTCCTTTAGGATAATTGGCCCACCCATCTTGACTTTTATAGTTTAAATCATCAATATTTATTTCTATTTTTAATTCGAAATTTTCAGAAGCAAGTCTTATATTGTTGTCATCTCTTTTTCTAACCAAACCATAAGTCCCTATTTCAAGAGCACAAGGCAATACATGACCTCCATTGTAATCAATATGTTCTCCAATTAAATTAACTCTACTAGGAGAAAAAAACTTTCTTATCTCTCCCCAACCATAAATTTCATGAAACCTATCAATTAAGCTATGCAAATCCATTTTCACACCTCATTTTAATCTGTGAATATTCTTATTTGAAAATTTTTCATATGCTTTTTTAAGCTCCAAAGCAGTATCTTCTACTCTTCTTGGATTGCAATTGGCCCAAGCTCCAGTTTCAGAAGATGCATTGTATTTTATTCTATCTGAAGATCTTAAAGGCGGATAAAATTCTACATGAAAGTGAAAATATTTATCACAATCTCCATACTCTGGTGAATTTACAGGTGCTTGATGAATTGCCATCATATAAGGAAATGGTCTATCATAAAGGGCATCAAATGTACCTGTCAAATCTCTTAAAATCTTGGCAAAATTGTTCTTTTCTCTTTCTGTAAAATCAATGATTTTACTCTTATGGACTTTAGAAACTATAAATGCTCCAAAGGGATAATCAGTAAAAAAAGGAATATAACATAGGAAATCTTCATTTTCCATGATTATTCTTTCTTGAAATTTTTCTTCTTCCATATTCATTCTGCATATTAAGCATTCATTATTTTCTATATAATAATCTTTGCAGGAGTTTAATTCCAATTGCAATTTTAAAGGCACAAATGAATATCCATATATTTGACCATGGGGATGAGGCATACTCACTCCTACTTCTTTTCCTCTATTTTCAAATGGGAAAATATATTTAATTTTTTCATCTTTAGAAAGCTCTATATACCTTTCACACCATAAATCTACAAGTTTTCTCAAATGATTTAAATCTAATTGCCATATCAATGCATCATGTTTAGGAGAATACAATACTACTTCACATTTCCCATAAGCAGGCCTTGTACTATAAAAATCGCTCCCTATCTCATCTGGTTCCATTGGTTTTTGACAAAGTGCAGGAAAATCATTGTCATACTTATACACATCATAATCTTCTGGAACTTTTCCTGATCCAGGACAAAAAGGGCACCAATCTTTAGGCATTTCAGGTCTATCTTGTCTATGAGAAGCCACCATTGTCCAATCTCTCAATAGTGGATTCCATCTAAGTTCCGCCATATTATCCCTCCTACTTTATTTTTTCTCACTACAACTATCCCTAATAACTAATTCCGTATCATAGACAATTTTTTTATTCACAATGGATTTTTTCTCTATCATATCAATGATCTCTACAGCTGCCATTCCCCCTATTTCCTCTATTTTTAAATCTATTGTTGTAATCTTTGGATGATTAATATTTGAAAGCAGTGTATTGTCACATCCAATCACAGAAATATCTTGAGGAACTCTGATTTTAAGTCGATTACAAGCATTTATCACTCCTATTGCCATTAAGTCATTACAAGCAAAAACAGCTGTACCCATATTTTTAGAATTTAAATTTTCCTCAAATATCCTTTCTGCTTTTTCAACTACCTGCAAACTATTACCATTCCCTAAAGACATTATTTTTTCATACTTAAGATTGTTATCTTTTACAAATTGCCTATATACCTTTTCCTTTAAATCATAAGATAAACTTCTATCTCCACGGACAAATACAATTTCACTATGTCCTAATTCTAATAAATACTGAAAAGCTTCCCTAGTTCCTACTTCCTCATCATAAGAAATAAAATTTCCTTTGTACTTGTTAGTATTTCCATTGATAACAATAGTGGGAATTTTCTTTGATAAATCTTCGAAATACCCATTATCCAAATTTTCCATTGAAGGATCAATAGCTATTATTCCATCCATATTCCTTGAAATAATATTATCTATCACATTCTTTTCCATAATAGGATTACCTTCTGTACTATATAAAAACATTGTAAATCCACTATTCACCAAAGTTTTATTTATTTTTTCAACTATTGTTGGAAAGAAAAGATTGGTAAGCCCTGGTACGACTATTCCCACACTAGATGTGGTTTTAAGTATTAAACTTCGTGCTATTTCATTTGGTACATATCCCAATTCCTCAATGGCCTTTTGTATTTTTTCTCTAGTTTCCGCCTTTACAGGATAATTGTTATTTATTGCACGAGATACAGTAGCAATAGAAACTCCTGCCCTCTTTGCCACATCATGTATAGTAGCTCCCATTACATATCACCTCATCTACTTAAAAAATTCCATTGCCAATATAAGAAAAACTGCCGATGTCATAGTAAAAGCATTTTCTTCAAGGCCTTCGCCTGTGAGAGCATTGTAATTTTCAGTCATTCCTCCTTGAGAAGCCATTCTACAAAATTTCCAAGCAATTTCACGAGCAAAGTCTAATTCACCCATATTGTACAATCCATCAACAATAAGCATAGTTGTAGGTGCCCAAATAGGACCCCTCCAATAGCCTTTTTCTTTATAAAGGGGACTATCTATTCTTTCCGTTGCCAATCCATATTCAGTGTGGAATTTACCTTTTTCCTTTAAATCCTCTACCAATTTTTCAGCTATATCCACAGGAAGTCTATCTCCAAGAACAATAGGCATATAAAGTAGCAAACTATTGGACTCAATGTTCTTATTGCTCCCAGCCAATTTGGCAACAAATTTTTCTCCATCATAAAAATAATCTATTAACTTATCTAGCAATTTGGAAGCTCTATCTTTCCAATATAGTGCTTCTTCTTTTTTGCCAATATTTTTAGCTAACGTAGACAATACATCCATTTGAATCACTAAATAGCTTAAAAGATCTGGACTTTTAATAGGTGGTCTTTCATTAAAAACCGTAGAATTGTCCCAGCCACAGTCATTTCCATGATTATATGCTGGTATTCCATCCTTGTCATAATCACGATATTTAAACCACCAATTAGTCCAATTGACTAAAGGCTCATAGACTTCTTCCATCTTCTTTTGGGTAATAAAATCACTTTTCTTCATCATCCAATCAATGGCCCAACCATGTATAGGAGGTTTAGTACAACTCCAACTTGCAAAGGCATCATTTATATAGTCAGGAATCAAACCACTTTCATCTTGATTGTCAAAAAATATCATTATTTGATCCCAAGCTAATTCTGGATATCTGTTTATAAGAGCCATGGCATTAAAACAATTGTCCCAACTCCATATATTTGACATATAATTTTTAGACATATATATAGCTCGTCGGGTAAGCTTTCCCTTTGGATTTACAACACATGACCAAGTAAAGTATCCTGCCAATTGTCTTCCCTTTTCTATTTCATCTGAAACTTCAACTATACTGTCCATCCAAGCATCATAGCTTTTCTTTATTTTTTCATGACAATTTTCAAAACTATCATATTCTTTTTCTTTCCAAACCGTCTCATAGGCCTCAATTAGAGCATCAAATCTATTGTTTTCATTACATAAGAAATTTGCCACAATATATTCTGATTTAACTATATTCCAAGGTGCATCTACAACAAGCTCTCCCTCTAAGGATGTAAGCAAAAGCTTTATCTGTTCTTCATAACTATTGACTTCCCACTGTTTCTTACCAACTGGTATAGCATTGTCATAGGCCTTTGTATCCACGGTCAATCTTAAACTTGTATTCTCTCCGCGAATACGCACCATATTCTCATATATACAAAATTCTACAAATCCTTTTGAGCTCTCTAGTTTGAATAAAGTAGGTTTGAAACTAGTCTTAAAAGAAACTATCTCTCCATTTTCAACTAAATCCAATCTAAAAAGTCGACTTATGAAATTGTCTCCGCCTTTTACATTTCTTATATATAATCCATCTTCTATACCATTTATATTTTCAATATAGGATATAGAAAAAGTTGAACCATAAGAACTAAAAGGTATTTCCCTTATATCAAATTCCATCTACATCACCCCTAGAATAGGGTTCCCATCTAGTATTAAATCGAAATTCTTTAGCTTTAAGTCTATGTTGTGGTAGTGGAACTGGTCCACAGCTATTGCTGCCAAGACCATGATGCTTATAATCAATATTTAATGTGATAAAATCTCTTTTGTTGAGATCTGATAGGTGTTTAGCTTTTTCTATATCCTCTGTAGTATAATAATGAGCACTAAAATTAAGATTTTCTTCAGCAATAACGGAAAAACCCATCCCTCTTTCGTCAGTAAAAGAAACCCATTTTACATCAGTTCTATTCCCATTGTCCTGAGGATATACATAAGGAGTATATAATTCATCTACGGTGCTATTATATATATTAAAAGGATTAGCTTCCTTGCTGTCAATATAAGATTCCCCTGGTCCCCTTCCATACCATTTAACTCTTGACATATATTTAGGCAATTTCATCTGCAGCCCAATCTTTGGAAAGGATTCTGGAAGTTTTCCCTTTGGATTTCCCTTTATAGATAGTTCCACATGACCACTGCCATATATCTTGTAAATATATCTGCATTCTAAAGCCCAATCTCCATTTGGTGGCGAAATAAAAGTTTTTATATTTACAATTGCCTGTTTATCATCTATATTCATCTCTACATTATCAATTCTGTGTTGTACCTGATGAATTCCCTTCTCCTTCCAATGTTTAATCATATACATATCATTGTCTATAGGAGCTCTCCAGAGATTCAACTTAGGCCCTTCCTTTAGAATATCTACTCCTTCATAATTCCAACCACATATTTGACCTTTCAGCTTGTTAAATATCAAATTAAAATTGCAACCTTTTACATATATAAATTTATAGTCTTCTTTTACATCTACATTAGGAATAGATTCTATATTTAAAACAGGTAATTTATATTCCGAAGAAAGTTTAAATTGTTCCCAAGCAACTACATGACCTTTATTTGCCCAAGGAGTATCTACAGCTAAAACAAATTCAATATTTAGCCACAAATCCGTACTTAAATTATATTTTTTCTCGAAATCAAAAGGTATTGTAACTACTTTGCTTTCATGAGCTTCAATACGAGGCATATTAAATATTCCACTTTGAAGTACTTTTCCATCCCCTGAAATATTCCAAGCTAAATTCAAATGGTCCAAGGATATAAAATCATATATGTTTTTAACCTTTACTTGCCCTTTGCTTAAATCGATCTCTTCCACCTTTACAGGTTCAATTATCTTCTTGTATTGGACTAATCCTGGTGTAGGAGTTCTATCTGGTCTTAACAGTCCATCACAGCAAAAATTTGAATTGTTGGGTTCATCTCCAAAATCTCCACCATAGGCAAAATATTCTCTGCCATCCTCTGTATATCTCCTAATACCATGGTCAACCCATTCCCACACAAATCCACCTTGGAGTCTCTTGTACTTATAGAAAATATCCCAATACTCTTTAAGCCCTCCTGGCCCATTTCCCATGGCATGGGCATATTCACAGAGAATATGGGGTTTATCCATATTTTCTTTTTTCCCATACTCCTCCATCTTTTCATGAGAAGAATACATAGTACTCACCACATCTGCTACTTCTACGTCAAAATCTCCTTCATAATGAACTAATCTAGTATAGTCCCTATCATGACACCAATTTGTCATTGCCTTGAAATTCGAGCCAAAACCTGATTCATTGCCCAAGGACCACATTATGATAGAAGGGTGATTTTTGTCCCTTTCAACCATTCTCTCTATTCTATCAATATAGGCCTTCTCCCATGCTGGATCTTTGCTTATTTGACTGATGTCTCCCATTAGCTCAAATCCATGACATTCCAAATCAGCCTCATCTATTACATATAGCCCATACTTATCACAAAGTTCATAAAATCTTGGATGATTTGGATAATGAGAAGTACGAACAGCATTTATATTGTGTTTTTTCATTAGTATTACATCTTGTTCCATAGAGTGAAAAGGTACAGCTCTTCCTAAATCAGTATGTATTTCATGGCGATTAACTCCCTTTAGCATTATGGGTACACCGTTTACAAGAAAATTTCCATCCTTAACTTCCACAGTCCTAAAACCTATCTTTGAAGGCACAACTTCTAAAATATTTCCTTTTAAATCTTCAAGTATCATAAGCAAATTGTACAAATATGGAGATTCTGCAGACCACTTGCAAGGCTTATTTACTGGTATATCTATTGACACTGTTTTCTCACATTGAAAAGACAAATCTAAATCTATAGCTGTTTCTCCAACTTTTGACAAATTCTCATCAAACAAGATATATCGAAGCTTGCAATCTCTATACTCTATAGAATCCACATTGGCCAATTTAGTTTCTATATTTAGTATTCCATCTTCATAATTTTCATCAAGCTGAGTCTTTACAAAAAAGTCTTCAACATGAACCTTTTCCCTGGCAATAAGGGATACATCTCTAAATATACCGCTTAACCACCACATATCCTGATCTTCTAAATAACTGCCATCCGTCCACTGATATACTCTTACAGCTAAAAGATTTTCACCGATATTTATGTATGGAGTTATATCAAACTCTGAAGGCATTCTGCTTCCCTGACTATATCCTACTTCCTTGCCATTTATCCATAGATGAAATCCACTGTCTACTCCTTCAAATCTAAGAATGACTTGCAGACCATTCCAATCTTCAGGTACATAAAAATTTCTTCTATAACAACCAGTAGGATTTTCCGATGGCACTCTTGGAGGATCAACAGGAAATGGATATATCAAATCTGTATAATGAGGATAACCATATCCTTGCAGCTGCCAGTTCCCAGGAACTCTAATATCATCCCAATCTCTTGAATCAAAATCTTTCTCATAGAAATTCTGCGGAGACTCTTCTGGAGTACTGGAATAGTGAAACTTCCACATACCATTCAGAAGTTTGAGTCCCTTTCTATTTTTATTTTTTAAATTAAGGGCAGAATCTACATCTTTATAAGAAGTAAAATATGCCCTGCTATCTAATCTATTACGATGTAAAACCTCCAAATTGTCCCAATCTCTTAATTTTGACATTTCTCAGCCCCCTCATAAATGATGGTATCAGTCTATAGTAAACGTTTTCTATACATAGAATATCATTTTAACCAAACTAAATCAACATAGAATATCAAAAAACAAAGGCTTTGAAATTTTCAAAGCCTTTGTTTTCAAATATTTAATTTAAGAAATAAAAACTCTTATTTCCAAATCAGATATAGGATAAGAAGAACATGGGTGGAAATATCCGTACTCTTTGTCTGCACTTCTTCTACCATCATTCTTTTTGTTTACATATACATTTCCCTTTTCAAGCTTAGATCTGCAAAAACCACATTCCCCGGATCTACAGTTGGAATCCTGCTTGATTCCAGCTCTTTCTAGGGCTACTAATACAGTTTCTCTAGAATTTGCAGGTATTTCTACACTTTCACATCCCATATTTACTTTTATCTTATAAGTTTTGTTTTTAGCCTTTTCAGGGAAGTCTGCCATTCTATATATATCAGGATCTTCTCCACATACCTCTTTTCTATATCTCTTTTCTGGAATGCCAAGTTTTGCTATTTCTTTATCTATAAAGTTGTACATAGCTCCTGGACCACATACATAATATGTGGTGTTTTTAGGATCAGAATATTTTTTGATGACTTCTGCATTTATAAATCCTTTTTCCCCATCCCAATTTTCTTCATCACTCAATATATTTACAACTTTTACTTTGCCTTTGCTCTTCTTTGCCAATTCTTCTAGTTCTTCATAAAAGATAATATCATTTTTAAATCTACTTCCATAAAGTATAGTCAAATTCATATCTAATTTTCCATTGACTATTTCTTTAGCCATAGATTTAAAAGGTGTAATTCCAGAACCTCCAGCCATAGCGACTACATTTTTAGCATCTCTTAAAGGTTCATAATAGAAATGTCCCAATGGCATATTAGCTGTAACTAAAGTCCCTACCTTCCAATTTTCAAAGATATACTCCGACACAAGTCCTCCTGGTTTTACCTTCATAGTCACTTCTACATATGGATTTTTGCCCAAAGTTTCATATGGAGATGAAGATATGGTATATGGTCTTGTGACAAAAGAATCTCCTATATTCAATTTAAAGCTAATATATTGTCCTGCCTGAAAATAAGGAATATCAGGCCCTTCATTTTTTACAAATCTATAAGTCTTTGTAGAAGGGGTTTCATCTACTATACTATCTACTTTTAAATGCAATTCACTTGGATGTAGTTTGTTGGCAAGTTCTTTTATTGGATCATGACCCATAGGTATAGAAGGTGCCTTGGCAATTTGAGCTTTTCTCATTTCAATTATTCTTCCAGTACCCTTTATATCCTTGAAAAATCCTCTAACCTTTACCATCATCTATTCCCCCCTTTTCCTCATATCTTTTAATATTTCACCAGCAGCTTTTCTTCCAGAGGTAATATTTGGTGCATACCCATTGCCTATAGAAGCATGAGCTCCTGCAAATTCCAATCCTTTTATATATCTTTCTTCTCTCTCTGTAGACATTCTCGCTACTATAGAATCCCATACCTGATGTTCATATCCATATACTGAACCATTCCAAGAACCAGTATATCTAGCTATAGTAGGAGGAGCGGCTATTTCCACTTCTTCAATATGTTCAAACAAATTAACTCCTATAGAATCTCCCATCATCTTAATCATAGACTTAGCCATTCTTCTCTTTACATCATGATATTCTTCTGGTTTCACATCTAACCAGCCATCGGGCTTAGGTAAACAAGTAATACTCATCTCTGTTATACCTTCAGGGAAACAATCCTTAGCTGCATTGTTTAAAATTATAGTAGTTATATATTTTGGTGGATCTATGGTCTTGTAATTTTCCCATATTTCATCTGTATCCATAGTGCTTCCAACAAAATAACTATAATCAGGCAATTTCAATTCTTCAGGAGTTCCTCTAAGTGCAAGATATACAACAAAAGCAGTCACTCCTATATTTCTTGCATTGGTAAGCTTTATAGCTTCCTTTGGAACTGCATCCAGCGGCTCAATCATGCTTGTATATACCTTGTTTGGATAAGAACCAGAAACAACATAATCTGACTTTATCACATCTCCAGAAGCAGTTCTCACTCCAACTACTTTGTTATCTTCAACCAATATCTTATCAACCCTAGTCCTATATTCAATTTGTCCACCCAATTCTCTAACTCTCTTATCCGCTGCTACACTTAGAGCATGAGAATTGTTTCTACAAACTACAGCTCCACCTTCAAAATAATCTGCCATCAAATAAGCCCATACTGTAAATGAAAGTCTACTTAATGGTACCCCTACATAAATCCAGTAAGGCGAAATAATGTGAATTGCCCTTTCAGGAAGATCAAAAGTATCTATAACTTCTTGTGCACTATATCCTGTAGTTTTTACAAAAGATTCATGTTGCTTTAGTAATTCCTTTTTGCTTAATTTATCTGCTCCACCAATTTCACCAAAATAATTTATACTATCTGTTACTTCTTTGCAAACTCTCATAAGTTCCGTCATTTTTTCTCTAGTTCCTGGTACTTCCTTCTCAACTACATCTATCATATTTTCTATACCATAAGGCATCACTACATCAATATTTTCATTAGGTAAAATAAGTCTATATGCCTCTGGTACTTGTAGCCATTCTACATCTACTCCAGCTTCATCCATAAATGTTCTTACCTTTCTTGGATGTTGTTCTGTTCCTACACTTTGCAATTCATGAAGAGTCGCCTCAAATTCATAAGGCCCCCTGACAAAACTTGTAGCTAATCCACCAGGCAAATTGTGCTGCTCAAGTATGAGAACCTTTTTCCCAGCCATACCCATTTGAAGGCCAGCAGAAAGTCCGCCAAGACTAGCTCCAATGATGATTGCATCATAGGAATCTTTATACTTTGCCATAATACTCCCCCCATTTTTTGAAAATTTCGAATCTAATAATCCTTATCTTAATTTTATAGTATTGTATTTTAGTGTCAAAAAAGTAACAAGCTCTAAATTTAGAGCTTGCCTTTATTTAACTTCAAGACATATTTACAGCCATTTTTCACTATAGCCTTTACATTCAAGGGTTTATACATAATTCTATTGTCAGCCCATCTTGAACATAAAAATAACCAGCCACGAGACCGCCACGGGGACGTTTCGTTTGGCTGGTCATTTACCTTCCCTGTAGTTGGCTTCTCGTGGCTTTCCTCTTAATATACTATCTTTATCTCTTCTCCGCACTTAGTACATTTCCCATTGTTTATCCCAACTATTTTTCCAGATAAATCTCTATCAACTATTTTGTTGTTGCAATTTGGACAGTAGGTATTTAAATCAATTCCCCACACATTCCCTATGTACACATAATTCAAATATTCTCTAGCTATATCTTTAGCCTTTGTAAGAACATCATAGCTTGTTGGTGGTTTGGACATTTTATATGCTGGATGATATCTAGTCAAATGAAGAGGAATATCTTCATCTATTTCTGAAATCCATTTGGAAAGCTTTTGTATTTCATCCAAAGAATCATTTTCTCCTTCTATTATAAGGGTTGTAATTTCCACCCAAGTAGATTTTCTACTTATTTCTATTGTATCCAAAACTGATGAGAGTTTACCTTTGCACAATCTATTGTAATATCTTTCATCAAAAGATTTCAAATCTATATTCATAGCATCTATATACGGTAAAATTTCCTCTAAAGGCTCTTTCTCAATATATCCATTAGTAACTAATGCATTTTTTAGTCTCTGCTTTTTTACCATTTTAGACATATACAGTACATATTCATACCAAATGGAAGGCTCATTGTATGTGTAGGCAATACCTATGGAACCGCGGGATTTTGCAAGACTTAACAAATCTTCATCTTGAATTTCAATAGATACTGGTTCTTCATGAGCTATCTCCCAATTTTGACAGAACTCACATTTTAAATTGCATCCAAAACTGCCAATTGAAAAAATTTTGCTACCCGGACAAAAATGATACAAAGGCTTTTTTTCTATCGGGTCAAAAGCATAGGATGTTATCTTTCCATAATTCAATGTATATAGTTTTCCGCCTTCATTTTTTCTTGCTTTGCATATCCCAACATCTTTGTCCTCTATAATACATCCATGAGGACATAAGCTGCATTTTACCTTATTGTCCTCTAATGGAGTATAATATAAAGCTTCTTTAAGTTTCATTTCAACTCACCTACTATATATGTCTTTCTACTTTAAATCTCTCCATACTATAGCTTTCATCAGGGCTTATTCCTGCCTTCTTTAAAGCTATATTTACCTGTTCTTCTGGAGTTTCTATGCCTTCCAGATTTGGAAGAAGAAGACCCCTTCTCATACCTTTGCTGACGATAACGCCATATTTTTTTACATCAAGTTCTTCTATGGAATCAATGTTTTCTGGTTTTCTTAGTACATCTACTGAATATACGATTTTGTCTAATTCACTTTCTTCTACTGGCAAAAATCTTGGATCCTCAACTCCAGCACTCACTGCATTTCTAATTATCTCCATAGCTATATTTTCTTTGGTGGGTTCTATAGTGCCAATGCATCCTCTTAGCATAGAGTCCTCTTTTAATGATACAAATACCCCACTTCTATTCTCTAAAAGTTCCTCATTTAAGTTTTTAGGAACATCCATTATTTCTCCGTACTTTAGATAGTATTCTAAACTCTTTCTAGCTAATCTTACATATTCATCTTCTTTTTCTCTTATATTATTTATTTCTTCTTTTTTTGCCATTTCTATATTATCCAACAATCTATACTCTTCTCCTCCTTCAGATAATGACACCTTAGCTGTACAGTATCCTACTCCAAAGGGACCTTCATAGGAATAAACTTCTGTTTTCTTCTTAAATCCATCTAAAAATCCCGACATAATTATAAAAGATCTTAGTCCACATTCACCAGCCCCTTCGGCCAATTCCAAATCAAAATTTGCTATTCCTTCAAAATCACTATTTTTGAGAAATTCAACTATCTTTCTATCAAACACTCTTCCCTTAGGACTATAACCAGATGGAGCACTTTTATTTAATCTGTGGGATAGATCTCCACTTGCTATAAACACAACTCTTTCATCTGACGCTAAAACTGCTTCTTGAACAAGAGTACCAAATCTGTAGAGTTCAGTTGGAGACAAAAGTCCATAGGTTATATGAACCAATTTATAATCCCTATATTCTTTATTGACAAAATATAGTGGAACTAATGCTCCATGATCTACATGAAAATCCACATCACCATACATAGATGAAAAGTTTTTATCCACTTTAGCCATTAGGATATCTTCTTTTTCCGCTCTATTTGCTATATCTTCAACAAGAGATTTATTATTTTGAAATGTAAATTCTAAATCAGATCTGCCAAAATTCCAAAAACTGCCCGTAAGAGTTTTCTCATAAGAAATAGCAATTGCATCACTAAACAAAGGCCCATGAGGAGTCACAAGTATTATTGTAGATGGACTTTCCTCTTTAATGTCTAGTGCCATCTTTTTAACTCCATCAAGAGTTTCTCTTGCTAATTTTTCCTCCCCTCTCCCAATTTCCTCAACGATTATAGGAGGATGTGGAGAAACATAAGCTCCTAATATTTTTCCCATCTAATTTCACCCCTAATAATTTTTTAGATTTATCTGTCATAATCACCATCGGGACGGTAATCGACCAGCCAAGCGAAACGTCCCCGTGGAGGCTATCTTGAAAGCTTAATTGTCTTGGTCTTTGTATCCATAGTACACATTGTCCCCAGTGGGATTGTCGCCATAGGATGGCAATGTCCTGACTTTATATTGTACATTACAGGCTTTTTATATCCTCTCAAAACATCTTTTAGCATTTCTTCCGTTGTATAATTCTCGTCCGATTTATTTGTACAATTTGTAAATTCACCAAATATTATTCCTTTTGCATCCTCTAATTTCCCTGAGTATTTCAACTGATACATCATTCTATCAAGTCTTTCTACGCTTTCATTTACATCTTCAATAAAAAGTATTTTCCCCTTCGTATCCACCTCATAGGGAGTACCAATCATAGAAGTAAGCAATGCCAAATTGCCACCTACAATGATTCCCTTGCTAGAACCTTCTACCATAGTTTTAAAATCTTCTCCAGATGGATTTTCAAATATCAATTCATCTTCCATATTTAAAGCCTTCTCAAAACTTATTTTTGTAAAATCATCAAAATTGTTGAGCATATCAGATTCAACCATAGGTCCATGGAAAACTACCATGCCACATTTTTGATTGAAGTTTACATTTAGATTTGTAATATCACTGTATCCAACAAATATTTTAGGATTTGCAGCTATCAAATCAAAATCCAGTTTATCCATTGTATGAGAACTGGTATCTCCACCTCTTATGCACCAGATGGCTTTTACCCTTTTGTCAGCAAACATCTCATTTATTTCTTTTGCTCTTTCTTCTCCAGTACCTGCAGAATAACCGTGAATAGACAGATAAGTACATTTTCCCATTTTTACCTTGTATCCCATATCCTCAACAAGTTTTTTGCAAGCATCTGCTTTTTCTTTTGATACAGGAGAAGAGGGTGCTACAATAGCAATTCTATCACCTTTTCTCAACTTCTCCGGAAAAATCACAATTTTCACACTCCTTTGGTGGCATGGGGACGTTTTGTTTGCCACCATGCTATCCTATTATAATTTCGCACACTTTCTCTATTTCTTCCTTTTTTAGTCCTACTGAACTTGGCAAATTTATACCTCTTTTGCCCAATTCTTCTGTGACGGTTAAATCTCCGTGTCTACAGTTTTTATATGGTATCATCTCATGAACTGGTTCAAAAAATGGTCTAGTCTCAATATCATTTTCAGAAAAAGCTTTTATAAGTTCATCTCTACTCATTCTAAAATCATCTTCCACTACTATAGAATATAGCCAAAACACATTTTTTGCCCACTCCTTTTCTACAGGAAGTGTTATCCCATTTACATCCTTTAAAAACTCATCATAATATTTTCTATGTTCTCTTTTTTTCAATATAAACTCATCTAAATTTTCCAATTGAGCACAGCCCATACTAGCATTTATATTGGGGAGCCTAAAATTGTATCCTATATCCGTATAGCTAAATCCATTGTTTTCATGGAATACTCTAGCTTGAGTTGATAAAAACTTGGCTTTTTTTCCCAATTCCACATCATTGGTGACTAACATTCCTCCACCACCAGTAGTCATAAGTTTATTTGCATTAAAACTAAAACATCCCATATGCCCAATACTTCCTATAGAATTTCCCTTGTACAAAGAACCCAATCCTTCTGTAGCATCTTCTATTACATACAAATTGTACTTACTTGCCAATTCCATTAAACTATCCATATCTACAGGATGGCCATATAGATGGACTGGCATAATAGCCTTAGTCCTTGGAGTTATGAGTTCTTCTACCTTTTTTACATCCATGGAAAAAGTATCTCTGCATACATCTACAAATACAGGCTCTGCCCCTACATATTTTATAGGATTCACTGTAGCTATATATGTAAGAGATGGTACTATAACCTCATCCCCTTCTTTTATTCCTAAAACTCTCAAAGCCAAGTGAAGAGCACTAGTCCCATTGGGAGTAACTACTCCCCTATTTGCCCCTACAAATTTTTTAAAATCCTTTTCAAATCTATCTACAAAACTTCCTATTCCGCCAACTGCATTGTTGTTTAAACATTCCTCTATATATTTCCACTCGTTTCCCTTAATTTCTGCTACACACAAAGGTATCATAAAATCAACTCCTATGAATAATTTTAGTTGAGCAAACTCATATCCAATTCTCTATTCACTAAAAACTCCAATTTTTCCTTCATATCTTCAAATAATGGAGCTATTTCACCATAAAGTATCTCTGGAACAAAATTTAAATCATCGCTAGCCAATATATCTTGAAAATCCACCATTATCTCCCTCAGCTCATATGTGTCTTTTATATATAAATTCCACAATTCATAATCATTAACTATATATTTAAGTTCATTGTCAGCATCTAATGTTTCAGTGGCATCTAATATCCATTTTATTTTTTCGAACAAATCCACAAGCTTTGCCCAAGTCCCCTCTGTAGCATCATTGTAAAATTCATTAGCTAACACTTGAATTTTAGGGACATACTCTTCCATAGTCTCTATAATATATACAATCAGATCTTTTGCCAATTCCCTTGGAGTTTTAGTGAAAACTTTTACTTCCTTTATATCATAAATATTTTCATTGAAATAATCATAAAAATCCTCATAGATATGTTTCCCATCAACCTCCAAATGACTTAGAGCATATTTTTCATCTGAAAGTATATTGTCTACATCCTCAAATATATTGTCTATATACTTTTTTTCATTTTTGTATTCTAATATCTTATCAAGAATATATATTTTCATTAAAATTACCTCCATGATAATTGTATATATATCTTGGACAATTGTAAATCTTTTTTAAAAACTATTTTCATAAAACCCTTTACATTTATACATCATTCATTATAAAATATAGCTTAACTTATATTTTAATTTCCAGCAATCAGGGTATGATTGTATTAAATGAATACAAAGATTTAAGAGGTGATTTTATGATTTCGCAAAGCATTTTAAGGAAAAAATCCATCAAATTTTTAGAGTATATGGGAATCTATCCAGATGATTGTGAAACTGAAGAAGAATTGGATGAATATATAGATACCCTTTCCATATTAGAATTTGAGGCAGAAGAAAATGGCGGATTAATCTATGAATTTGACGATGAATCCTATATAGTCATTAATTTCATAGATGGAGAATATTTGATAGCTCCTGTAGAATAGGTGCATATAAAGTCCTTTGATCTTTAAGATCAAAGGACTTCTTTGTTTGTCACCTTGCTACCTTTCCAAAGCTTGTTCTAAATCTTCTATTATATCTCTATAATCCTCAAGACCAACGGATATTCTAATCATGCTTTCTGTAAGTCCAAATTCTATCAACTTTTCATGAGGGTATCCTCTATGAGTCATGGCTGCTGGAAATTCCACTAATGTTTCGCAATCTCCCAAACTAACTGCCAACTGAGCCAATTTCAAGTTTTCCACAAATTTTTTGGCTTCTTCCATTCCACCATCTATTTCGAAGCTTATCATGGCTCCAAATCCATTCATCTGTTTTTTAGCTATTTCATGACCCCCAAAACTTTCAATACCAGGATACATAACTTTCTTTACCTTTTTGTGAGACTGGAGAAAATTTGCTACTTTCATTGCATTTTCTTCATGTTGCCTCATTCTAACCCCAAGGGTTTTAAGTCCTCTCAAAAGTAACCATGCATTGAAAGGACTCATGACTCCACCAAATTCACACATATAATCAAATTTTAAATAATTTATATAGTCTGCATCTTTAGCTATTGCAACTCCACCTACTACATCTCCATGACCACATATGTATTTTGTAGCACTATGAACTACCACATCCGCTCCCAACAGTAGTGGATTTTGGAAATATGGAGAAGCAAAAGTATTGTCTACAACTACTTTTATACTTCTCTCCTTTGCTATTTCCACTACCCCTTTTATGTCTATAATTGATAAATTGGGATTGGATGGAGTTTCAAAATATATAACCTTTGTGTTTTCATCTATGGAAGCTTTTAATTCTTCCAATTTCCCGAGATCCACCATTTTATATTCCACATTATATTGAGGCAAAATATTGGTAACTACATTGTAGCTTGAACCATAAAGAGTCCTATGAACTATGACTTTGTCATCTGGTTTTAAAAGAGAAAACAAAACTGAACTAATAGCTGCCATTCCCGATGCAAAAGCTACAGCTCCAGCTCCAAATTCCAACTCAACCATTCTATTTTCAAACAATCTTAGCGTTGGATTGTTTCCCCTAGTATATACATAATCATCTGACTGAAAACTCATTACCTTCTCTACATGTTCTATATCGTCAAATACAAAAGTTGATGTTTGAAATATTGGTGGATTTAGAGCATTGTTTGGATTTTTTCCCGAACTTCCACCATGTATTGTTTTAGTATCAAAATGGTAATTTTTATTTTTGTCCATAAATTTTCCTCCATTCTATTTAACTAATGAAGAATTTCTACATTTCTTTATATTTTCCTTCTTTTAAGTCAATTATTGCACATAATAAAAATGTAAAAGGTGGCAAACAAACACTCTCATTGCCACCTTCAAAATTATTTATTTAATTGATTCAGCAATTTTTATATTTTCGTTTTTCCCAAAACTAGTGTACATTAAGTATCTTACATCATTTGCTTCCCAAACAATTCCCTCATCTCCTACAATAGCTTCTTTACCATTTACCTTTACTTTTTCGACATTGTTAAAAAAGGTTTCACTGGATGATTCTTCACATATATAAGTTTGAAATATAGATATTGGTTCTTCTGTTTTGTTATTTATATAATATACACCGCACCCTCCATCAAAAATCTCTCCATTGTCTTCTTTATAAAACTCAGCATAATCAAATTCAAATCCTTCTGGCAAATAAGTTGGTAACTTTACATCAAAACAAGTATATCCATTTAATTTCTTAGGATCTTTAACGATTACATCATCAACTGGATTCTCTTCTGCATTTTTCTCCATATTTTCTTTTTGTACTGCTTCTGTTATCAATGTTCCATCAGAATCTACGCCAAAAACTTTTTCTCCATTTTCATTATACATTTCATCTTTATTAGCTAATGTAATCTTTTCTATTACATTCCCATCTTTATCAAATACTTTTCCTTTGGCTGCTTCAGGTAGTTCTTGATCCTTCCATTTAATATCTTGGTTTTCAAATATTGTTATATTGCTTAAAGATAAAGATTTAATAATTTTGTCTACTAATTCTTGTGCAAAAGCTGTTTGCATAGTTATTGTCAATGCACATAATATAGATGCAGCTATGATTCCTGTTTTTCTCATCTTAACTGTCCTTTTCATATTTTCGTCCCCCTTATTTTTGATAGTACTTAAGATATTGTCAAATTCTTCATTAATATCTTCTGGTATTTTATTTAGTTCTTTCTTAAATTTTTCTTTCATCTTAGCATCAAATAATTCATCATTATTCGTCATAATTAATAATCCTCCCCTAATATTTTTCTTAGTTTCAATCTAGCTCTACTAAGTCTTGATTTAACTGTCCCTTTTGAAATATTTAAAATCTCTGATATATCTCTAACCGAAATATCTTCAAAATAGAATAATGTAATCAATATTCGTAATTCCTCATCTAATGAATTTATTGCTCTAACTAAATCCATATTTTCATAATCATCAGTATATTTTTCACCTATATCCCCAATATTCTCATCTAAAGAAATATTTCTTTTGTTTTTCCTCAATATTTCATTGCACTCATTGATTAAAATTCTTATCAACCAAGTTTTAAAATACTCATCTTTTTCTAAAGTATGAATATTTTGAAATGCTTTCATCAATGTATTTTGAATGGCATCTTTTACATCTTCTTCATTTTTTAAAATTCCCCTAGCCACTCTATAAATGTTTAATCTATTTTGATCTATAAGTGCTAAAAACGCTTCATTATCTCCTTTCTTTGCTTTATATACTTCTGTGTTCCTTCTACGTTTTGAAAATGATGTCAGTTCCATTTTATCCTCCTACTCCTCTTTTACTTAGCTAAGTATTACACTTATTAGATGGATAACAATCGAATATGGTTCTCTATATTTTAATTTCATACAAAAACACTAAATCTATAAACAGCATTTTGTAAACTACTATTCTGTAAAAATTTTATTTTGCTTCTTTTAAATCAATTATTACACATAATATAAATAATGATAAACAAAATATATTATCATCAATAGAAAATGTAGTATAATATATTTGGAAATTAAATCTAATTTAGGAGTTGGGTGAAATGGAAGAGATAAAAAAATTTATAGCGGATAATATAGAAAAATATAAGTATAAAGGTGTTGTTGTGGGAATCAGCGGAGGAATTGATTCTGCTGTAGTAGGAAAACTACTTAAAGACTCATTGGGAAGAGACAAAGTTTTGGGTTTGATACTTCCTGAAAGGGACACTGCCAAAGATACAGTTGAAGATGCAATTCTTGTATGTGATTATATTGGAATCGAATATAAAATAATTGACTTGACTGGAGTCATAAGAAAAATAGGGGTTTATTCTTTAAAGCCTCCTGCTTTTCCTTTCCCAAAGGCCATTCAAAATAGATATTCTAAAAATGTATGGACTTCTCAAGAAAATCCTTTTATACAGGACTTGACTACTCAAGGAGATAAAAGTTTTTCTGAAAGCCTTGCATATTACAGAGCAAAACCAAGAATCAGAACAATAACGCTATACTTTGAAGCTGAAAAGAGAGGATATGCTGTAGCTGGATGTACCAACAAAACCGAAGAAATGACTGGATTTTATACAAAATGGGGAGATGAAGCCTGTGATATTGAGCCAATAAGGCATCTATATAAAACTGAAGTATTTGAACTTGCAAGAAAATTAAATATTCCTCAAAAAATAATTGACAAGAAACCCAGTCCTGATATTGCACCAGGAATCACCGATGAATTTGCCCTTGGAATTGAATATGAGGAATTGGACAGAATACTTATGAAAATAGAAAACAATGAAGATCTGTCAAATGAAAATCAAAGTAGCGTAGAGAAAGTAAAAGAAATGCTTGAGAATAGGAAATATAGAGAAGTAAGACAATTGCATCTTTAGAAAACTAGAATTAGTAAAAGATTTGCCTGAAGAAGAAGGGTCATTTGATGCAAAAATAACCGTCCCCAGCGCATGTCTTAAATTTCATCTACAAAATGCTTATGCAAACTGCCTTCTACTTCTACTCCTAGTTTCTTAATAGTTTCATCCAAAGCCTTTAATGTGATATATAATTTTTCTTCATAACAATTCTCTCCCATATGACCTATTCTTATAACTTTATCTTTTAGAAAATCAAATGCTCCTGCAATCATTATATTATGTTCTTCTATCATGGAGTTGTATATATCTTTAAACAATACTCCTTCAGGAACCAACATAGTTGTAACTGTACTTGAATATCCATCTAAAGGATAAAGTTTCAAACCAGATTTTAGTATAGCAGTTCTCACAGCTTCTCCAATTTTCTTGTGTCTTTCTACATAATCATTTTTCCCTGAAATTCTATCTACTGCACAATTTAACCCATATATATCACTTATTGGTTGAGTATAAGGAAACCATTTTTCCTCATACCAATTCTTCCATATTGACAGATTACAATAAAAAGAAGCAATTGGAGTATGCCTATTGAGCATGATTTCATAGGCTTTTTCGCTTATGCTCAAAATAGTTAATCCTGGAGGTGCAGATATACATTTTTGACTTCCTCCCAATACTATATCCATTTGCCATTTGTCTACTTCTACTGGTTCTCCTCCTATTGCCGACACTGCATCTACCACAGAAACTATTCCATATTCTTTAAGCAATGGACATATCTTATCTACAGGATTGGTAATTCCTGAAGGAGTTTCACAATAAACTACTGTAGCTAATTTAAAATCATGGTTATTTTCTAGAAATTTTTTTAATTTTTCTACATCAATGGCTCTTCTTCTATCTCCTTCAAAATAAACTACTTCTCCTCCATAGATTTTAACAAAATCTCCAAAACCTCTTCCAAATATACCATTTTCAATACAAAGAACCCTATCTCCAGGTTCTATAAGAGAGGCACAAGCTGCTTCCAAGCCCAATATTCCTTCTCCACTCAATATAAGTACATCTTCTTTAGTATTTAATAGTTTCTTAATTTTATCACAAGTTTCTCTATAGTACTCGAAGAAATTCACATCTAAATCTGGATTAGTTATATTTTCTGCCATAGCCTTTCTCACATCTTCATGAACCTGTGTTGGTCCCGGAGTCATTATAAATGGAATTTTCATCTTTAAATCCCTCCTATTATTGTATCCATACGTTTTCGAAGTGTGTGTATTGCATTTTTATATTATCATTACAGTTTATTTTTGTCAACAAGATACAAAAAACAGGAGGAGACTGACTCCTTGTGTTGTTTTATTTATTTACCTTATATTCCTTTCCATTTACTATAATACTTTCAACTGCATCTACATCTATCAATTCTCCAAAGGTTATAGTATTTGTAAATTCCTTCTTATTTTGATCTCTAGAAAATCCATGACTCGCATCAGGAAAATCCACATGAGGATTTTTATTAGTTTTATATGATAAATCTCTAATATCTCCATTTTTATATTTTAGCTTAATATTAGGTATTGGAATTGTACTAGTAGTTTCAATCTCTTTCCCTTTAAGGTTCATGCCCAAATTGGAAAGCTTTATTTCTGTAACATAATATTTGTTATTTATAATTTGTGGATTTTCAACAACAATGTTCCTTATATTATTGTCATTATTATTTCCTATATTAAAAAACACTTTTAATTTCTTATTAAAAATAGTTTCTTTTCCACTATTTTTATCCCTTAATCCTTCTAAAATTAATTCTGCATTCTTCCCCATTAAATCTCTATTTGACTTAACTTCAAATAAATAGTATGCTTTATTTTTTAAATTGTCCGGTCCATTTATTTTTTTGCTCCCCATACTCATAAACCCCATGCCATCTAATTTCTCTGTATTTATAGTTATTATAGGGAGTACATCTCCAAATCTTTCACCATTTTTATTTTCTAAAGATATTACAAAATAATTTTGATTTCCATCGGATAATAAACTTTCCACTGTAAATATAATATCGGCATCAGATGTAGTAGCTACTACATCTTGTATATTTTTTTCTGTAATTTTAGCGTCTTCGCCAAATATCCATTTAAAAATTTCTGGTTTACTAATTGCAAATACCGTTGTACTTATTACAAATATAATAATAACTGCAGCCCAAGCACTTTTGAAAGATTTCTTTATCTTTTTCTTACCTTTCTCTTTTTCTGAATTCATATCCTTATTAATCTCTTCAAAAACCCGTTTCTTTACACTTCTTAAAGATGTATTACCCAATGAAATATTTTTAATTTCTATATCTTGATATTCTTTAGGATTTAAATCATCAAACAAATCTCTCACACTAACCTTCACCATAAAGTCCCCTT
This sequence comes from Sporanaerobacter acetigenes DSM 13106, assembly GCF_900130025.1. Classification (NCBI taxonomy): domain Bacteria; kingdom Bacillati; phylum Bacillota; class Tissierellia; order Tissierellales; family Sporanaerobacteraceae; genus Sporanaerobacter; species Sporanaerobacter acetigenes. The sequence goes on from NZ_FQXR01000002.1 coordinate 195,721, forward strand.
TCTATGACCATATTTTTCAACTTTTCTCTACTTCTAAACAATTTTGTTTTTACAGTAGATTCATTTATGTTTAATTCCTCCGCAATATCCTTAACTTTTTCATAAAAAAAATAATATCGTATAATAATTTCTTTATCTGGTTCTTCAAGATTTGACACACATTCATTTAATATTTGAGATAACTCATCATTCAAAACTTTCTTTTCAACCTCATTGTTTCCAATAAAAATAATTTCTTCATCTAATGACAAATTCATATTTTTTATTGCCTTCAATCGATTTTTAGCTACATTTCTTGCTATTGCAGCTATATATGGTTTTAGTTCTTTATATGTGGGATCTATTTTATGTGCATTGTTCCATAAAGATATAAATACATCTGCACATATTTCTTCTATGTCTTCAATTTCTATAAAATCTGCTGTAATATTATAAACTATAGTAAATGCATAATTATAATACTTATCAATTAGCATTTCCAAAGATTTTTGTTCTCCTTTTTTAATCCCCCTTATAAGACTCTTATCCCCCATTTACATTTCTCCTTTCCTTTGGTAGCTATCCATCTATATATACAACAAAAGTATCTACTTGGTTTCATATTCTTAAAAATTTATTTTATATAAAAAAAATAGATGCACGAGAAACTGTTCCAAGTGCAGCTATCCATTTTCTATAATTTAGTGTTTTTTCAGCAAATCTTCTTAGTATAGATTTAATCAAAGACATTACTAATTCATTTTTTAAGTAGTGCAATATTGCACTACTTAAAATTTTAATGAAAACCTATGTTTCCAATGGTTTTGCAGCATCTTTCTATTTTGTTCAGTATAAATATGCCTAAAAATATACTTATGCCCATAGAAAGTATCAATATCAACTGTTCTGTGTGTATAGGTAACAAAGTTTGAGTTCCTAAGAGTATTCCCCTTATAGAATCAAATCCATAGGTCAGAGGAATAATCAACGATACTGCCAAAATTCCTTTTGGAAGAACAGTTACAGGAAATTCTGATCCACATATCATATTTAACGTAGCATTGGTTATATCTATTATATTGTTGGCATTGTTGGTTATGAGAACCAAACCAGCTATCCCAAATCCCAAACCATACAGTCCTATAAGGAGCGGAATGAGAGTTGCTATCGAAGAAAGTATACTGCCACTTATACTGAATCCAAACAACAACCATATAAGAAATGCCACTATGAGGGTACTAACAGTAGTAGAAACTAGTGAAAAAATAGATCTTCCAACAAGTTGCACCCAAAGAGGAACCGGGGTAAGCCAATTGGATTCAATGACTCCTACATCCATTTCATTTTTTAAAGAAAATCCCATACTCCAAAGCACTGCACTTACAAAGCTTGCTACTATACTTCCCATTACTAAAAAGCCCATATAGTCAGTTGTCCCAGTATATTGAGCAAATCCAATATTTTCCCCACCTATTTGAAAAGATTTAGACAAAAAATACACTGGAACAACCCAAATAATAGGCTCTAATATACTCAATATTGCATTGACACGATAGCTAAAAAATATTTTCATATCTTTTTTAAAAATAGCACCTATTGCCATCATATAAGTTTTAAATTTATTCCTGTTCATTTTGTATCCCCCCTTAGTATTGGCCCAATGATCCAGAACTTTTTACTCTTTTTTGTGTATAGTTAAAGGCCAATAAACCTAATATCATGAGTATAGCTCCAAATATGAGAAGTATAAAAATTTCACTTTTTATATCCCCTACGCTTGCTCCTTCTGTAATAACTGCTCGCAAAGCATTTATGCTATAAGTTATAGGTATAAATTTAGATACATTTCTCATCCAATTTGGTAAAACTGCCAAAGGATAAGTTATTCCACAAAAAACCATGATCATTCCTCTTACCAAAAACACCATAGAATTTGCTTCTTTGGTCCACATAACAAGACTTGCAAATATGAAACCAATTCCATAAACTGCAGGTATAGATACCAAAAGAACCAACAAAGCTAAAAGAGGACTCCCTACAAAATGAAAATTATATACCAATTTAAACTCTAATACTATGATTGGAATATATGCTATGCCAAAAATCATATTGAAAAGTGAATATCCCAAAAGCAAACTAATTTTAGGCACTGGGCAAAGCCAGTTTGATTCTAGTGTCCCCCTTACTTGTTCAACTCTAAGGCTGGTACCAAAAGACCAAAGTATAGAATTCATCCATGACCACATGAGAGTACCTATGAGCATATATGTTTTGTAATCACTAGTTCCTGTCAAAGTAGCAAAAGAAACTAATGAACTAGTATCTGTCCCAGATAGTGCTTTTGCAGTAAATACATATCCAATGGGCAACAGTATAGACCATATGAGCATGGAAATAAACCAAGTAGGATATCTAAATGCTATCTTCAATTCTTTCTTAAAAACTGCACCCATGGCAGTAAAAATAGATGGTTTTTTTAGTGTAGCCTCCATTTTAAAGCCTCCTATTCCCTTAAAGATTTTCCTGTAAGATTTATGAATACATCTTCTAGAGTAGGTTCTTCAACTCTAAAGTTAATAATCTTTATACCTGAAGATATGGTACTGGTGATTAAATTGCTAATGGTTTCACTTCCATTGGAAACATGAACTTTAACTTCGAAATTTTGTGTATTTTCATTAAATTTTGAAGTTACATTTTCTATTGCTGGTATTGTTTTGATTTCTTCAAGTACATCTTTAGTCCAATTGTTCAATTCAAGATTTATTATATTGGTCTTGTTTAAATTGTTCTTCAAATTTTGAGGGGTATCCAATGCTATGATTTTTCCATGATCGATTATGCCAATTCTATCACTCAATTGATCTGCTTCTTCCATGTAGTGAGTAGTTAAAAAAATAGTTCTTCCTTCTTCTTTTATTTCAAGTATTATTTCTCTTAGATTTCTAGCAGATTGAGGGTCTAATCCGGAAGTTGGTTCATCTAGTATCAAAATATTGGGTTCAGCAATCAAAGCTTTCGCAAGAGCAACCCTTTGCTTCATTCCAGTGGAATATTTTTCTACTGTTTCATCTGCTCTCTTATCTAATTCTAGTCTCTTAAGTAGATAATCTGTTTTTTCTTTTGCTTTTTTCCCTGTAATCCCATGCATAGCTGCAAAGTATTCTAAATTTTCCCTACCAGTCAACTTCCAATATGTACTTCGCTCTCCTGCCAATACTGTTCCTATATTAGTTAAAGCTTTGATAGGATTTTCAACTACATTTTCACCATTTACAAGAATAGTACCTGATGTAGGTCTCAACAATGTAGAAATCATTTTTATAGTTGTAGTCTTCCCAGCACCATTGGGCCCAAGAAATCCAAATATCTCACCTTTTTTTACATCAAAATTTATATTATCCACAGCAACAAATATCTCTTTTTCTTTGTTTTTTCTCTTCCAAAAATGTTCATTCTTTTTCTTTACTTGAAATTCTTTCCTGAGATCGTTTACCTCAATAGCATAGTCCAACATATTAAGCACCCCTTTCAAAATATGAGTTTTAACCAAGAACTCAATTATATAACGAGCCACAACAAAAAATTGTCCAAATTATATTCCATATGGTCAATTCTGTAATGCCATGAAATATTATCTATGCTTAAATAATACCCAACAAAATCTAAAAAGTCAATATGAAAATTAAATTATTTAATTTAATAATTAATATAATTAATTTTTAGATTAAATAATTTAAAATGTAAGGGGCCAATTTCTCTAATCTTGATGCAAAAAAAGGTGGCAAACGAAACGTTGCCACCCTTGCAACCTGTCTATTCAACTACAGATATGAATTTTTTTGTTGTAAATATATAAAATATGCCATATACAATTGCAAATACAACTATGCTTATAATTGTTGGTACAATTAAACTATAATTCATCAGATCACTCAATACTGAAATAGCAACAGTACTGTGAATTGCTCCAACTATGAGTGGAAGTATAAAAAAGATTCCCACCTGTTTTGAAACTGATTTGTATATCTCAAAATCTGTAGTTCCCAATTTCTTGAGTATTTCATATTTGTTTTTATCTCTGAAGGATTCGCTCAAGGTCTTGAAATAGATTATACTACCAGTAGCAAATACAAATACAAGAGATAAAAAAGCACCTACAAAATAAATAATTCCTGCAAAATCATAAAATGTTGCACCAGCTACCCAATAGCCATATAGATTAGATTCCCTCGGAAGTGTTTCAGCTAATTTGAAAATTAAATCTTTTGTATCATCTGGATTATCCAATATAATCCCATTGAACCCACTTTCATCAAATTGTGATTTCAATACTTCATATTCCTCGTTGTTTACAACTATGCAAGGAAAAGACACCCCATTACCTAAAAGAGGAACTTTGGTATTAATTTTTATATTATATTTCTCATCTCCTATAGCAATACTTTTCTGTTTTTCTAATGTAGACATCATTGTTTTGGGTCTTTCTATATATATTGCTTCACCTTTTGCTAAATTGAATTTAGATGTTATTTTTTCTCCATTCTCAACTTTTAAATCTGACAATATATTTTCAAAATCAGAAAACTTCAATACTACAACTTCACGATCAGGTACATATAAGAAATTAGCCTTTTCTTTAAGTTCTACTTTATGATTTGAATTTTCCACGATTTCATCTACTTTTTTTATTTCTTCTTCATCATTAGAAATATAAGAAATAGTATAGGGAACTTCTATTTTGTGGTTTTCCCCCACATAATATTTAAGAGAGCTAACTGTTCCAAAACAAGTTATACAAGTTGTTATTAAAACTGCTACTGCTGCAAGGGTTCTATAATTGTTTTTTATTCTAAAAGCTATGTTTGAAACACTTATGATATTTACCCCTTTATAAAGATAACTTTTTTTGTTTATATAATGCCTTATGACCATGGAGAAAAAAGAGCCAAATAGCCAATAAGTTCCCCATACAATAAGAAGTACTGTAACTAAAAAAGTTATATCAAAACCCAATTTTTCATAGTTAACTGCAATAAAATATGCTACACCAATAATTATTATTGAAGCAATTCCTTTAAAGTAATTAACTTTTGGAAGTTCTTCTTCTTTTTTTAATGAATTTAACAAATCAATTAAATTAGTTCTTACGATATCAAAATATCCTTTTAAAAATGTAATAGTCAAAATAATTGAATAGGCAATAATTGTTCCAACAATAGCTTTTTTTGATATGAAAAACTTAATTGTCATATCTAAAAGAGCTACTTTTGCAAGTATCATCATGAACAATTTACTAAATAATATTCCAACTATTAATCCAATAGCTAAAGATAATATCCCAAGTAATAGCCCTTCAGAAGCAAAGATAAGTGCTATTTTATAGTTGTCAATTCCCATAAAAGCATAAACACCTATTTCCTTTTTCCTTTGGCTTAAGAAAAAATTGCTGGAATATGCTATGAAAAATATCAAAAACATTATCATAAGCATGGAAGCCGTATAGGATGTCCCTTCAACATAAGTTGATACTTCTTTAAATTCTAAAAATTGAGGATTGTATCTCATAGACAAAAAATTGTAATAAGCAGCTACAGAAAAAATCATTGCCATCAGATACAAGCTGTAGGTCTTTATATTTCTTTTGAAATTCATGATGGCTATTTTAAAAGAACTCATCTACTCCACCTCCCATAGAACCAAGAAAATCAATTATCCTCTTGAAGAATTCTTTTCTAGATGAATCTTTGTCTATTCTTGCATGAATTTTTCCATCCTTAATAAACAAGATCCTCTTGGTATAGCTGGCTGCAAATGCATCATGAGTAACCATGATAATAGTTGTGTTGAATTCTTCATTCATTTGCGATAAGCATTGCAACAATTCTTGAGAAGACTTTGAATCCAATGCTCCAGTAGGTTCATCTGCAAAAACTATGGAAGGAGAAGTAATGAGTGCCCTTGCTGCTGCTACTCTCTGCTTTTGCCCTCCCGACAATTGATAGGGATATTTTTTCAAATGCTCTTTTAATCCAAAAAATTTGCTTAAGTCTTCTATCTTTTCATTTATTTCTCTTATATCTACTTTTGAAAGAGCAAGGGGCAAAGCCATATTGTCCTCAATAGACATACTGTCCAACAAGTTAAAATCTTGAAATATAAAACCTATATTATTTCGTCTAAATATGGAAAGCTCCTTGTTTTCCATATTTAAAATACTATTTCCTTCATAATATATTTCTCCAGAAGTAGGTCTATCAATAGTAGATAGCATATTTAAAAGTGTAGTTTTTCCTGCTCCAGATGGTCCCATTATTCCTAAAAATTCACCCTTATATACTTTTAAGTCAATATCATCTACAGCTATAAAAGTCATTCCTTTTGAGCCATATTCTTTTCTTAAATTTTTCGTTTCAAGTACCACATCCATTTTCTAACCTCCTATATCATTTGAAAAATCTCTCTTGATCTAAGAGAGATTTTTTATTTAGTATTTGTCTATATTCTAGTATTTTCCCTGTCTGTATGCCATCATTTATAGTGACAATATAGGATTTAACATTACATCTTTGTCACATTGAAATAATCAGCTATTTTATAAAAAGTTATTTTAAATTCTGTGTATTGTGATACTTGAGAAGATACTTCTATATTGAAATTTAGCCTACTTGCAATCTTTTTACATATATAAAGTCCCATACCTGTGGATTTGGTTGTTTTTCTTCCATTATCCCCTGTAAATCCCCTGTCAAAAATTCTTTCTATATCTTTAGGAGGTATGCCCATACCATTGTCTTTTATAAAAAGTTTTATACTTTCTTCATCTTCCCTTGCAAAAATTTTAATTTTCCCATGCATATCGGTATATTTGCAAGCATTGTTTATTATTTGATCCAATACATAAAAAGTCCACTTGCTATCTGCAAATACACTAAAATCTAAATTATCCATTTCTACTTCTATCTTTTTAGATATAAAAGAATTCATATTGTTTTTAATTACACTTTTGACTAATGTATATAAATTTATTTCTTCTATTGCAAAGTCTTCGGAATAGCTTGAAGCCCTGCTAGTATACAGTACTTGATTGGTGAGAAAATTTATTCTTTCTAATTCCCCTCTCAATTCTTCTGAAATATCATATAGTTCTTCTTCCTCAATTTTATCAGCTATAAGCTCACATACAGATAAAGGTATCTTAATCTCGTGAACCCATTTTGTTATATAATCATTTATCTCTTCTAAATCCTCTTTCAATTCTTTGGTTTCTCTCAATTTTTCTTCATTCTTGAAATCTATTGTCTCTCTTATAAGGACTTGTTCCAATTTTTCACCATTGGGGAGAAAATCATCAATATCTTCTTTATTATAGAGAGCATTTCTAAAATTCTTGTAGCTATTTTTCCATTTTATATAGTGTAGGATTAAAAACAATAAAGAAATAGAGAAAATAAGTATATTCATATACAAAATATCGCCTATAGACTTATTCAAAGCTGTACTGCTTATAAGTATTAGATTAATCGTACATATTACTCCTATAAAATAAAGAATTGTCCAAAGTGAATCTTTTATGTATTTAAAGAAACTCATGGTATCATATATCCTTGAGATTTTTTAGTGACTATAAAATCCTTAAGTCCCACATCTTCCAGCCTTTTCCTAAGTCTATTTACATTTACAGTCAAAGTGTTTTCACTTATAAAATACTCACTTTCCCAAAGCACTCTCATGATTCTATCCCGGGATATTATCTTGCCTTTGTTTTTCATAAGAAGTTGAAGTATTTTAAATTCATTCTTGGTCAATTCTATTTTCTCCTCCTCATAGACAAGTGTTCCATCATTTATGTTTAAAATAGCTCCACGACATTCTATTATACTGACTTCATTTTCTCCATAAGAATAAGTTCTTCTTATGACAGCTTGTATTTTGGCTAATAATATATCCATGGAAAATGGTTTTGTCACAAAATCATCTCCCCCCATATTGACCGCCATTATTATATCCATATTGCTGTCCCTTGAAGATAGAAATATAATTGGAACTTTAGACATACTCCTTATTTTTTGACACCAATAAAATCCATCAAAAGAAGGCAAATTTATATCCATAATGACTAAATGAGGATTATATTTTGCAAATTCCTCCAATACATTTTCAAAGTTTTCAATAGAAAACGTATCATATCCCCATTTAGAAATACCTTGTTTTATATTGTCACAAAGAATTTTGTCATCCTCAACTATAAGTATCTTGTACACAATATCACCTCATGACTATACTTTTGGTCAATCCCTCTAATCTTGATGCAAAAAGAACCGTCCCCAGTGCATCAATTGATTACGAATCCGGCGCTTGGATTTATTACTTGACCTGTTATGAGTTTGGCTTCTTCTGTTGACAAGAAGTATATTACATCTGCTATGTCTTCTGGTTTTGCAATTACTTCAAGAGGTGTGTCATATCTGAGGCTTTCAAGAACTTCTTTATCAACACCTGCAATCATATCTGTATATACTGCTCCTGGTGCAACAGCATTTACCGATATATTTGAAGGACCTAGTTCTTTTGCCAAAGCCTTGGTGAAACTTATGACTGCTCCCTTTGTTGCAGAATAATGCACTTCACAAGAGGCTCCCACAAGTCCCCATATGGATGCAAGATTTATGATCCTTCCTGATTTTTCACTGATCATTCTTGGAACGACACATTGGCAACAATTGAACATTCCGCCTATATTTACATCAAAAATTCTTTTCCATCGTTCTACTGTGATATCTGTAAATAAAGTCATATCAGCTATACCTGCATTGTTCACAAGTACATCAATATTCCTAAATTTTTTATACCCTTCTTCAAACATCTTCTCAACTTGAGTTCTATCAGAAACATCAGCTTTTATGGCTATGGCATTGGCGCCAGATGAAAGCAATTCTTCTACCAATGAAAGAGCTTTATCTTCACTTTTATAGAAATTTACAATGACATTGTATCCTTCTTTTGCAAATTTTTTGGCAGTGGCTCTCCCAATTCCTCTAGAAGAACCTGTAATCAAAACTGTTTTTTTCATACTATCAGACTCCCTAAAATATATTTTCATTTAACAATTATATCACATTTCACAAATACCTATTATATAATCCAAAATCTTAATTACATAAAATTCATAGTCTAAGTACAAACTGCATACTTATTAAATATGGCATTCATTTATTATGGCAATGAAAAACATGTAGGAAACCTTTCTTGAAACTCATTAATGGAAAGTTTTATATTAAGGAAGAATAGAACTTTCCTATGGGTTGCAAGTATATTTAGAATATTCAAAAAATGAATTAAGGGGGAGTGTTGGAATGAAAAGAAAGTTAGCATTACTATTGGCATTGGTGCTTCTACTGACTGTTTTCACTGCAGGCTGTGGCAAAAAAGAAAACCCTGCTGTTGTGGAAGAAGAAACTGAAGAACCAATGGAAGAAGACACAAATACTGAACCTACTGAACCTATGGGACAAATAACTATCGGGAATACGACAGAATTGACTGGTGACTGGGAACCTTATTTTCAAAACAATGCAGCAGACTATGATATTTACAATTTCATTACTGGATATGACACCGTTGACATGACTTTTGATGGTAAATACTTAATAAATGACACCGTAGTAGAAAAACATGAAATTACAGAAAATGATGATGGTTCTAAAACCTATACCTTTACTATCAAAGATGGTCTTACTTATGACGATGGAAGCCCTATTACAGCTCTTGACTACGTTGCATACTATATGTTCTGGTCATCACCTGTAGTTGGTGAAATGGGTGGAGACAATACTAGCGGTCAATATCTCAAGGGATGGAAAGAATATTCAACAGGAAAGGCAAAAGAATTTACTGGTGTTAATTTAATTGATGAAAAAACTTTTGCTTTTACTATTGATGCAGAAAATCTTCCTTATTTTTTCGAACTAACTCTTGTAAGTGTTTCACCTCTAAAATTGTCTTTCTGGACTGATGACACTGTAGAAATTAAAGATGATGGCAACGGCTGTTATACTTCTTCAAACTTCACTGTAGAAAATTTTGAAGAAAGAATCAATAAAGCAAGATTCGAAAGCTATCCTTCAACTGGACCATATAAAGTAACAAGCTATGATGAAGCATCTAAAACTGCAGTTCTTGAAGTAAATGATAAATTCCTTGGAAATTATGAAGGCAGAAAACCATTGATTAAAACAGTTATTTATAAGAAAGTTACCAATGAAACAGCTATGGATGAATTGGCTACAGGAGGAGCTGACTTGTTGTCTGGTATGGCCAGCGGTGATGAAATCAACGCAGGACTTGACCTTGTAGAAAAAGGCGGATATAACTTTACTGAATATCCTCGTGCTGGGTATGGTAAATTGGAATTGATATGTGACCATGGTCCTACTGAAGATGTGAATGTTCGTAAAGCAATTGCTCATCTTATAGATAGAAATGATTTTGCTAAAGCTTTCACTGGTGGCTTTGGTACCGTAGTTAATGGACCTTATGGTGAAGCTATGTGGTTCTATCAAGAAACAAAGGCTGATTTAAACAGTAAATTAAATCAATATCCATACAGCCCTGAAAAAGCAATTGCACTTTTAGAAGAAAGTGGATGGATATATGATGAAAATGGAAATGAATATAAAGAAGGTATCCGCTATAAAAAACTAGAAGATGGTACATTGATGCCACTTATTATAGAATGGGCTTCTTCTGAACAAAATGATGTATCTGACTTATTGGTTATAAAATTGCAAGAAAATCCTGATGTGGCTGCTGCAGGTATGAAAATCAATCAAACTGTTATGACCTTTGGAGAACTGTTAAATTACTTATATCGTGATGGCTCTAAAGATGCTAAATATGGAGTACCTACTTATCATATGTTTAATTTAGGATCTGGTTTTACACCAAGATATGACCGATCCACAGATTATACAACAGATCCAGATCTACTTAAACAAGGATTAAACAGCAACCATATTATAGACAAAGATCTAGAAAAATATGCCAAAGAAATGGTCCTAACAGATCCTGAAGATAAAGATGGATTTAAAACAAAATTTGTAGACTTTATTGTTAGATGGAATGAATTGTTGCCAGATATACCACTATATTCAAATATATATCATGACTTCTATACTGATAAACTTAAAAATTACAATATGAACTCCCTTATCAAAATACCTGACGCAATTCTTTACTCATATGTAGCAGAATAGTCACTCTTTAAAATAATGACTGATGGAAATAGGGTATGAAAATACCCTATTTCTACATAATTACAAGCACTTCATTGTACTAAATTCTATATTTTTAACAGTTAAAACAATAGTAGATTAAAAATTTAGGATAAGGAGGTAATAAAATGGTTAAATACATTTGTAAAAGAATTTTATATATGATATTTGTGTTTTTTGTCATGTCTCTTGTTCTATTTTTCTTATACAATTTAATTCCTGGCGATCCAGCAAGAGCTCAACTAGAACCCATAAAAGATACTTTGACACCAGAAGAATACCAATTTAGATATGCGCAAGCAAGAAAACAACTTGGTCTAGATGACCCTACTATCATAAGATATGGAAAATGGATGAAGGGTGTTTTGAAAGGGGACTTTGGTATGTCCTCTGTTTATAAGCAACCAGTTAAAGGTGTAGTGACAGTACCTCTAAGAAATACTGTATTTATAAATATATTTGTTATAGCTTTAGTCCTTCTCATAACCATACCTTTGGGAATTCGTACTGCTGTAAGGAAACATTCTGGATTTGATAAAACTATACAGGTTTTAACTGTAGTTGGCTATAGTATCCCTATATTCATTATAGCATTGTTGTTTATTTTCATTTTTGCAGTAAAACTACAATGGTTTCCAGTCAGCGGAATGACTACACCTAATTTTAAAGGAACAGAATTTGAACATTTTCTAGATACTATGTATCACTTGGCATTACCTATAATCATACTCGTTGTAACTTCTTTAGCTGGAGTCACCAGATATGTAAGAGCAGCAATGATAGATGCCTTAAGTATGGATTATATAAAAACAGCTAGAGCAAAAGGCTTGAAAGAAAAAGTAGTTATTTATTCTCATGCATGGAAGAATGCACTTCTTCCTGTTATAACCTTAATCATTGCATGGATTATGAGTGTATTTTCGGGTTCATTAGTTATTGAAAGAATGTTCAATTTACATGGTATGGGAAATTTTTATATCAATGCATTAAACAATCAAGACTACAATGTGGCACTGGCAATACAATTGTTCTATATTATAATAGCTCTTTTAAGCAATTTAGTCACTGATATAAGTTATGGATTTGTAGATCCCCGTGTCAGAATAGATCAATAACAGGAGGAGATAATTTTTATGGATGCAAAACAAATTAGTAATAAAAAGAAAAATAAGAAGAAAAAATCTTTTTCTCATCTTCTGTTTATGAATCTCTTTGGAGGAAAAGAGAAGATGACAATGCTTGAAGAGGAAGACATACAAAGTCCTTGGCAAACTGTTCGTTCTACATTTAGAGACGATAAAGTTGCTATGACGGCTTTAATTACCTTTTTAGTGATACTTGCCATAGTTTTAATCGGGCCATTAGCAATACCTATTGATTTGTCCTTTTCCGAAACTACTCAGCAAAATATAGCTCCTGGACTTGACCTTATGAAACTTCCACAAGATTTAGATGGAAAAGTTGAACAAATTGCTATTGGGCCTACATTTAGTATAGGTGTATCTACGGATGGAAAAGTATATACTTGGGGAAAAACAAAAATAAACAAAAATACCGATTTAAAAGATATTCCTGCAAATATGGGAAAAGTCGTAAAAGTCGCTGCTGGATTTGATCATGCACTAGCTTTAAATGAAGATGGAGAAATATTTGCATGGGGGAACAATCGTCAAAAACAAGCTTCTATTCCCGTTGAATTGATTCGCGGCAAAAAAGTTGTAGATATTGTTGCTGGATATCAAAATTCAGCTATTCTCACTGATGACGGCTGCTTATATTATGTAGGCAATTCCACAAATAATGATTTCAACGAATTTCATCCTTATCAAGGCCAATTGAAAAAAGTAGTAGCCACTTCTGATACATTGATGGGGCTGACCTCTGATGGACAAGTAGTGCATCTTGGAACTCAGATAAACTCTTATACAAACATACCCCAAAATATGGGAAATATAGTAGATATAGCTACTACTGCTTCTACTGTAGCTACTATAAATGATGAAGGAAAGGTATTTGTCTGGGGAAATCTTAGTTCAAAGGGTGAAGGTAAAATACCAGATGTAAAAGATAAAATAGTATCACTACAAGGAGGAAGATATCACTATACTGCAGTGACTGAAACTGGTGAAGTTGTCTCTTGGGGTTCAAATTATTACAAACAATCAACAATTCCAAAAGAAGTCTCTGAATCAAAAATATCCAAAGTTTATACTGGCTTTTATCAAAATTATGCAATCACTACAGAAGGTAAAGTTTTGACTTGGGGACTAAATGGATATCCCTTTGGAAGTGATGAATTAGGTAGAGATATCTTCACAAGACTATTAAATGGTGGACGTATGTCTATAACAATAGGTGCTGTTGCTGTAATCATTTCTACAATCATTGGTGTAATTGTAGGTGGCATATCTGGTTTCTCTGGAGGAAAAGTAGATATGGTTCTACAAAGAATATCAGAGATGGTAGCTTCTTTGCCATTTTTACCTTTTGCGATGATTTTGTCAGCTTTAATTGGAAACTCCATGACATCAAGACAGAGAGTTGTGCTGATTATGATTATTTTAGGGCTACTATCATGGCCCGGACTTCAAAGATTGGTTCGTGCACAAGTTCTTTCGGTTCGTGAACAAGAATATGTAGTTGCCGCTAAATCTATTGGTGTTAAACGAAGACATATTATATTTAAGCACATTTTGCCAAATGTAATATCAGTAATTATTGTTTCGGCTACATTGTCTTTTGCAAGTAGTATGTTGACTGAAGCTACATTGTCTTATTTAGGATTTGGTGTGCAAGCTCCTCTACCAACTTGGGGCAATATGTTATATGGAGCAAATAATAGTATAGTTATCCAAAATTATTGGTGGAGATGGGTTTTTGCTTCTATTGTATTGAGTATAAGTGTGGTTTCTATTAACTCAATAGGTGATGGCTTACGAGATGCAATTGATCCAAAATCTCAAGAACGTTAGGGGGAAAATTAAATGGCTTTGTTAGAAGTTAAAAATTTGCATACTTATTTTACAACAAAAAAAGGCATCGTAAAGGCAGTAAACGATGTTTCCTATAGTGTTGAATCCGGCAAGACCCTCGGCATTGTAGGTGAAAGTGGTTGTGGAAAAAGTGTTTCAGCAATGAGTATTATAAAGCTTTTGGACGGAAATGGATATATAGCTAATGGTGAAATTTTATTTAATGGAAAAAATCTAGTAAATGTTCCTATAGAGAAAATGACAGAAATAAGAGGAAATGATATTTCTGTTATTTTTCAAGAACCTATGACTTCTTTAAATCCTGTATTTACTGTTGAAAAGCAAATTTCTGAACCACTGATTATTCATCAAAGAATGAATAAAAAAGAAGCAGCAAAAAAAGTAGTTGAAATGCTCCATATGGTTAAAATACCAAATCCAGAGGCTGTTGCCAAGCAATATCCTCATCAACTTTCAGGAGGTATGAGACAAAGAGTTATGATAGCCATGGCTCTTGCATGTGTACCAAAACTCTTGATTGCAGATGAACCTACAACTGCACTGGATGTAACTATTCAGGCACAAATTTTGAAATTGATGAATGAATTGAAATCTAAAATTGATACTTCTATTTTGTTTATTACTCATGATTTAGGTGTTATAAATAAAATGGCTGATGATGTAGCTGTAATGTATTGTGGCCAAGTAGTAGAAAATGCACCCGTAAGAACTATATTTGGGAAAGATGCATCTTATTCTCATCCATATACTGAAGGATTGTTGACATCAATTCCTAGATTGGATACACCTCCAGGAGTTCGTTTAGATGTAATTCCAGGAGCAGTACCCCATCCTTTAAAATTGCCTGAAGGTTGTAAATTTGCTCCTAGATGCAAATATGCTACGGATAGATGTAAAAAAGAAGAACCTGATTTGATAAAAGTAGAAAAAGATCATCTAATTCGTTGCTTTTATCCACAGAAAGAGGTGAGAACTCATGCTTGAAAATAAAGAAGATAAAAAAGTATTAATCCGTGTGGAACACTTAAAAAAATATTTTCCTCTAAAGAAAAAATCCGTATTTGATTCCGAGCAATTGTATGTAAAAGCTAATGAGGACATAACTCTAAATATTTATGAAGGTGAAACCTTAGGTCTAGTCGGTGAAAGTGGATGTGGCAAATCTACATTGGGTAGAACTCTTTTACAATTATATAATCAAACTGATGGGCGTACTATATATTATGGCAGGGATATTGATGATTTTGCACCAAAATATGTTTTGGATATTTTAAAAAATTTATCTTCACAACGTCATAAATTAAGAGAATTAGAAAAAAAACAAGAAGATATTGAAAAAATATATGATAGCTTAGAAGAAGGTCCTGAAAAGTATCGTACTTTAGAGAAACTTCGTTTAGCTGAAAAAGAAGCTCGACTTCTATACCTTGATTTAGCTCAATTGATTGGAGGATTTATGGTAGCTGAAGATTTAAATCCTGTATCATATATTTTAGTCAAACAACACAGCTATGCTATAGAAGCACGAAAACTTAAAAATAAAATAAACGAGATGGAGATAGAATTAGAAGCAACTAAATCTCTATTGAAAGAACAAAACAAATCTCAAAAAGATATTAAAAAAGAAACTGATAAATATTTGGCTACAATTAAAAATATGAAAAATGAACTCGCTGGGATTGAAAAAGATTTAAATATTATCAATACAGATATTCAAAAAATATTGGATAAGTATCGCAATCATCCTGATTTTGAAAAACACGAATCATATAAAGATAAAGGTATCAACCTTGCTAGATTGACTGAGGAAGAAATGAGACTTCTTAGAAAAGACTTACAACTTATATTCCAAGACCCTTATTCTTCTTTGAATCCAAGACTTACTGTAGGGCAGATAATATCTGAAGGTTTGTATTCTCATAAGATATTTGCAAAGAAGGATAGAAATATACAAGATTATATTTTAAAAACTATGGACAATTGTGGCTTAGCTCCTTATTTCGTTCATCGTTATCCTCATCAATTTTCTGGAGGACAAAGACAACGTATAGGAATAGCTCGTTCCATAGCATTGAGTCCAAAATTTATCGTATGTGATGAAGCAGTATCTGCCCTAGATGTATCTATTCAATCTCAAATATTAAATCTATTGTTGGATTTAAAAGAACAGAAAAACTTGACCTATTTATTTATTTCTCATGATTTAAGCGTCATTAAATATATAAGTGACAGAGTAGGAGTTATGTATGTGGGAAATATCATAGAACTAGCAGAAACTGAAGAACTTTATGAACACCCTATGCATCCATATACTGAAGCACTTCTTTTGGCAATACCTACTACTGATGTTGATGACAACAGAGAAATTCAAGTTCTTGAAGGCGATGTTCCAAGCCCTATTAAACCACCTTCTGGATGTAAATTCCATACTCGCTGCAAATATGCTACTGATATATGTAAAATGGTTGTGCCAAAATGGGAAGAAGCTCGTCCTGGGCATTTTGTAGCATGTCACCATAAACTCAATATAGAAAAGGAAAAACAGAAAGGTCTTGATGTAATATGATTTTTCAAAGAAAAGTGGATGCTACTATGGATTGGCTCAAAGAAAAAAATGATTCAGAACTTGATATAGAACAAGAACCTATTGAATTGGAAAAAAACGATATGCTAGCTTTGTTTCTTTCAGCCTTCTTAGTTTTTAGTCCATTTCTTCTAGTATTGATTGGAATCCTAATTTGGAGCTATAGCTTTTGAAGTCCCCTAATATTGGTTTTTATACTTTTTGGTAAAAAGAGAAAAAATCGGCACTTGCCTAGTGTCGATTTTTTCTTTTTTGTAGCTGATTACATTTTTCTTCCTCCATGCATTACCTTTCCTGTGATAAGTCCTTCTTTTTCATCATGACCAATTCTAAGCTCCCAAAATATAGGAAATCTCTCGCTTATCTCTACTTTTATGATTTCAGGAGCAGCAAAAGCTATTATTTGAAAGTTCAATTTATCGGCAATTTCAAACACTGGGTCCAATATATGTTTAGCCGAGGCCTTTCCAAATGGATTGTCAAGAACCAAAACAGTCCAAGGATTTTCATTTCCAATATGTCTTTTTTTATAGTTCATGAGCATCATTATGACAAAAGTATTTATAGAAAGTGTCTGTCCCCCACTTCCTTCTGGCATATCTCCTTCCCCTTTGTTGATAGCTTCCCAAGTAGTATAATAGTAGTCCCTTGGTTTTCTATACTTAAATTCATTTTGCTCTGTCATCTTATATACCATAAGTATTGGATACTTCCCTTGAAGGGCCTTGGAAAATATAACCTTATCGCTCATTATTTCCTCAAGTTTTTTGTCGTCAATATCCTCAATATTTTCATTTTCACTAAACGCTTTTTCTATGGCTTCCACAAAATATTCCTTCAACAAAAACAATACATCTTCTTCCTCTTTGGGAAGTCTTTCTTCTCCTTTAAGTTTCACAAGAGGGAAGGAATATCCCTTTTCATTTATATAGACCATTCCCGAAACCATTTCTCTTAATGATTCTACTATCTTCAAAACCCGCTTTGAAGCTCTGATAGCCCATTGTTCTCTTGCCTGTTCTGCCTTTTCTTTATCACTTGAAAGAGTATTTAGTTCTATTTGAAAATAGTTTTTCATACTTCCAAAGGATTCTAAATTGGCTTTGAATTTACTTATCTCCACTTTCTGCATTTCATTTAATATCCTTGCCTTTAGAACCTCATCATAGACTTTAGTTTCAACAATTTCCTTAAAAGCCTTTAAATATTCCTTCCCTTTTTCAATTTCTCTACTCAAATCATCCTCACTCTTTTTGTATCTTCTGATCCACTCTTCTACTTCTATTTGTGGATTTTTCATAAACTTTTCCTTCAATATTTTGTTCATCTTTCCCTTGTGAAAATCTATTTCCTTATAACCATCAAGTTGCAAGCTATATCCATGTATTTGATTTTTGTATTCTTTTCTTTCTTCCAATATTTTTTCTGCCTGAACTAAATATTGTTTATTCTCTTTATATTCTTTTTCTATATACATACTCTTTTCTAAAAGGTCTAAATCTGCCCAAATTTCAGGGGCCCTGCCAAAATTTTTCTGTATCCTCTTTCCAAGCTTTATAAAGCTTTTTTGCTTTTCTTCTAAGCTTCCAACTAGTCTATCCTTTTCAGATTTCAAACTGTTGTATTCATATTCATAAGCTTTTAAATTTTTCTTTACCTCTTCAAGTCTAATGACTATTTCATTTAGGGATAATTTCAAACTCTCATATTTTCCCCAAAGCACATCTATTTTTTCTAAATCTTTTCTCCGAATTTCGATTTTCTCAAGGAAATGGTCTATATCTTTTTGAATAAGCTTTATTTCACCATTTCTCTTTTCAATATCCTCTGCCAATGCACTTCTTTCCCGTAAATCTATAAATATGTCCCCTTCCCATATTTCATATAGAGGCATAGAATTCATTTCTAAATCTTTGATTTCATTGAAATCAACTTTGGCTTCAGGTATTGCCTTTTTTATACTTTCAAGCTTATTTTCAATTTCAATTTTCCATTTTTCATATTCTAAATTGTTGGATTCTCTCATGCTTTTCTTAAATTCTATGTCTTTTTCTACACTCTTAAGCTTTTCTATTACCTCTTTAAGCTTTTCTAAATTCTCATTGTAAATTTTCTCTTCTGCATCGGCAATTGTCTTTTCTTCTACATACTTTTTCAATTCAGCTAAATTGTCTTTATATTTTTCCACTTCAACTCTAGAACTCTTAAGTTCACTAATCATTATATTTAATAGCTTTTCTTCCTCATACAATTGAACTTTTAATTTACCTTCTTTTCTTTCTAGTTCTTCAAGTATAGCCCTATGGTCAACAATTTCACTTTGAATTTCAATGGAATTTTTGCCAAATTTCCAACTTTTTATATCCCCAATTAAATTGTTAATTTCCTCAACTCTTTCTTTGAAACTATCTATAGTTTCTTCTATGCTATTATATTCCCTGTCTATATTGTCAATCCATTCAATATATTTTTCATTGTAAATAAAATCAAAACCCTTGTTGTATACTGTGTTGAACTCTTTTTCATGATTTCCCATATTTGCCCTTAAGTATATAGGAACTAGATTGCGTGCTAAAAAGTCCCTGTCAATAGTCTTTTCTATTACCTTCCAGTCTTCTTCATTTCCAATAACTAAACCGTATATAAATGAAGGATTAACTTTGAGTATTTCTTGTATTTCTTCTTTCTTCATTCCATTTAAAAATTCCATACCTGTTTGAACATTTATACCAACAGATATAATTTTTTCTTTTAAGTCCAATATGTCCTTGTTGGGTATCCAGTACTCTCTATCTCTGTTTAAAGATTTATCTATATTACTTTCCCAAAGATTTTTATTGAGTTCTTCTATTTTATTTTTCTTTTCATCTAAAACCAATTCCAAACTATATAATTTTTCATCAATCCAAGAAGAAGATATATCTTCTTTTACACTATCAAGACCCAATTCCCAGCATATTCTCTTTTTTAAATCTATTTCAATTTTTTCTATAATATCAAACTCTTTTTTAAGCTCTTTTATCTTTCTCTTTTCATTTTCTTTTTCTATTTCAATTTTATTTCTTCCAATTCCCAATTGATTTTTATTTTCTCTTTTTTCTTCAATTTTCATCTCAAGACTTTCTACTTTTCTCATTTGGTTTTCATATCTACTTTTTATATCATCTAAAAGTTTTTCTGGAAAACTCATACTGAAAGGATCAAATATATTTGAAAGTCTTTCATATTCCCTTTGATTTTCTTCCTTTCTTAAAGAAAATTTATTTATTTCTTTTTCTATGCCTTTTTCTGCTTCTCTTATCTTAGACTTTTGAGTGCATATATTTTCGATCTTTCTATTAAGATAATTGTCATAGCCACAATGTTTATTTGAAATATCTTCCCACTTAATCTTCAAATTTTCCCATTTTTCTTTTATTCCTACATCTAGTTCTTCCAACCTTTTCTTGGTATCGTCTAGCTCTAAAGTATCCATAAGCCTTTGCTTTTCATCTGTCTTTTCTTTAAGTAAAAGCTCAATTTCATTTACTTCATACAATATCTTGTTTATTTCATATAGCTTCTTTAAATACTTTTCTTCTGCTATTTTTTCTTCTGCTTCAACTATATCTATATCCAGTGCTTTATTCTTTTCTTGAATTTTTTCTATTTCTCTATTTACTTCAGCATATTCTAAATTTTCCCTTTGAAATAACAACTCTTCTTGTTTTTCTTTGCTTTTTATTATTTCATTTTTCCACTTTTCAATGTCCTTTTCTACATTTTTTTCTCCATCTTTCAGAATAAAATAGAGATCATTTCCATCAACAACACATCTTTCTTTTATATCTAAAAATTTTGAACCTATCTCCGCATTTCCCATAAGAGGATTTATAGCTATGGCAAGTTCTCTAAAATCCCCTTCCCGCTTCAGTAGTATGGGCAAATTCTTGGTTATATACAAATTGCTCTTAAACATTTCTTTAAGACCATCACTTTCATATTCATAATTCTTCATATTCTCAGATATAGCTGGAAGTATGAGATTGTCAAAAATCGCCTTATTGTCTGTGGCTTTTTGAAAATAGTCACCTACTCCTCCTTCTACTTTGTTTATAACCTTTAAAATTTCCCATTCAGATCTATAAATTCCCCATCTTTTCATATATTCATAAAAATTTGAATCAAGCCTTTTTGCACTGCTTTGAGAATATTTCACAAAATCCCTTCTATTATCTTCTATGAATTTTTCAAACACTTCCATTTCTACAGCCTTTTCATTTTCTCTGTCATAAACAGGTATATTTTCTAAAGTATAAAATCCATTGTTTTCGTGTTCATAAGTATATAGAAAATAGTTTAAACCTATCTTCTCATCTTCATCTTCATTTTTCCCTACATTTTTCTTATAGGCTTTCATGCATATTCCTGTAATAAGATACTTTTCCTCGGGTGTATCCAATTTCCACTCCAATAGTACATGGAATGTGTAAGGATTTAATCTGCCCTTTTGATCATAAAACATAGAACTTATTTTGTTTCCATTGTTTTTTCCCCATCTAGTTTCAGGCATCATTATTTGAAATATAAGTTGCATCATAACTCCTTTGCCCCCACCATTCTTTAATGTAAAAAGAGTATGATCGGGAATTTCATCTTTGGTCAAATCATATATGGAATTTTCATGCTCTTTTTTAAATCCATCATATTTACAACCTACAAGCCTAATTTTAGAAATCCTTGGCATATTCTAACCCTCCTTTGTATCCTCTATAAGACCCATTATTTCCTCATACCGTTCTTGACTGTGATATAAATAATTAAGCCTTTCATAAAGCTCATCTTTAGGTATTATCCTAGATTCTTTCATCATATCTATAATGAGTCCTTCATCTTTTAAGGGTTTTAAAGCTTCATGAATAAATCCAAGTCTTGTATCTGTAGATTTACTGAATGGAAGTTCTTCACTATTTGATGGCTTTGAATGTGAAAGTTCCACAGTCCACAAAGTATATATATCATCAATAGCTAAGGCCCAATCTTTTGAAAAATTTTCTTCTTCATCATTTCGCTTTTCCCAGGATTCAATAGTTTTAGTGATGATATCTTCCAATTTGTAATAGGAAATACCATCTTCTTCTGCCCTAATTCTTATGAACTTTTCTTTATCAATTTCTGACAGAAACACGCATATAATAATATTTGCCAGATAAAAATATTTTTTCTTTTTAAGCCCCTTGTACTTTTCTTTCATATGAGTATAAGAAGTAGCAAAAATAGAATTGTCGGGATTGCTGACTAAATGTACATTTCCCCCAGTATGAAAAACTAAAAGTCCAGCCTCATCTGCCATGGTCTTGACAATTTCTCTCACTTCAAGATTTTCAATATATTCATTTCCCAAAGTATCATTTATAGGCACTATTTTGCTTTTTAAAAGATAGAAAAAAACTTGAGAAGCCTTTTGTATGTTTTCATTTGAATAGCTCATTTTAATTTTCCTCCACATATATTGTATAAGGTGATATATATACTTCACTCCACAAAAGTGGAGATTTACCTGTTTCAACAATACTTTTTATACTCTTGCCATAGAGGTTTTTATACTTTTCATCACCTTCACATAGCAAACTAAAAAGTTTCAATCTCTCATCTATTCCCTCAAAGTTTTCAACCAAAACCACTTCTGATATGACAAACATCATGAAAAGTTCAATATTCTCTCTTTGGCTCAACCATTTTTCTTTTTCTTCATCACTTATTTTGTTTAGTTCTTCTATAGAAAACTCTCCTCTTTCAAGAAGTGCATCAAATATATCCTTCCACAATTCCACAATCTGCTGCCAATCAGTTTCTTCTGTAAAATAAATTTTTTCTTCATCATCTTCTTCATCTTCCACTACATCTTGAGAATAATTTTTAACCATTTGCTCATCCCAAGCCCACTCTAGTGGAAATATAAAATCAAGCTTTGGAGAAAAAAGTGGAGACAATATATATTTCAATTGGTCAAAGTCTTTAAGCCCATTTTTCACTAAAGTATTTTTCCATATATCATTTTTAAAACTCACATTGGAACTCTTCCAAAAACTTTCTGGATACTTAACTCTTACTTCCATCTCATAAGCTATATTTTCCATAACTATTTTAGCTAAATTGTCATGGAGCACTCTAGCCTTTTCTAGATTTTCAAACATAACTTTAGCTTCATACTTTTTATCATCAGGAAGGGAATCATATCTACTCTTCCATGAAAACATCTCATCAAACACTTTTTGTTCATCTTCAAATTGTCTTTTTATCTCTTCTGTATTTTTGGTATTTCTCTTTCTATCAAAAAACATAGTTTGAGGATCTCTTATCATATCTTGTTTATACTCTTTTTCCCTTCTTATGAGGGTTCTGACTCTAGCTATAAGATTGTCCACACTACTTTGAGCCTTGGTGAAATTTCCCGTCTTTATGAGTTGAAGAGTATAAAACTGTTCTACATCAAATCCAAATTCCTCTAGTATCTCTCTCGTTATAAAAATCATCTCCTGAGATTCTGGAGACAGCATGTATACAGTTGAACCACCTTCTTCCCAATGACTGTGTTCTCTATCTATTTTTAAGTATCTAAATACATATTCTTCTCTACTTCCACTTTGTTCATTGTAAATAGTTGAACTAAAATATTCTTGTTTGTTTGGATCCCTATACCACAAAGTGCCATCTACAATTCTCTCAATATTTTCTTTTGAAGTTTCTATTTTCATATCCCTCAATATATCTTCTACAATATGAATCATATCAGTTCTACTTCTATTTGGATTTTCAGTTAATTCTCTCTTAAATATATTAAGTAGTAAAAGAAAACATATCTCATGAGAAAACTCATTGAGTTCTCCTACGTCCATGCCTGTCCCCAGCATCCTCATAACTTCAATCTTTTTCATTCTGTCAAAAAAACCATTTTCAATTGACATATCATCTATCACCTTTCAATATGTACTCATAATTTATGAGCTCTTGAGGAATTCTTCTATCTTCATTCCATAAATTTTTTAGCATTTCCCCATACTCATCCAAAAAACGAGCATGAAATTCATCTAATACAAAATTTAAATCCCTGATATTTTTTCTTTGACCAACACAAGGATACTTTCTACTTCCAATTTTTAAAAGTTGCATATAAGCTTTAATTTGCAAATTTATATTTAAATCTTTATATCTTTCTTTAAAACTTCTATATATCATAAATCCTTCAGGATCAATATCCCCAAAATACAGTATTTCTAGTTCCAAAGGAGAAACCAATTCTTCTATAAAAGAAAAGCTATTTATTATCTTTTTGCCTTGACCAAATATGAGCAACTCAGGTAAATCCCCAAATATATCTATTCCCATTTCGCATGCCCTTTTATATGAGAAAAAAGTAGAATGATTTTCAAGAATTATAACCTTTTTTATCTTATCTATTCCTCTCTTCCAATATATAAACATTTCACCATACTTTTTCATCTTTAAGTCTTCATAATCTAAACTTAATCTTGTAAGTATTTTGTTATCAATTTTATCTTTTCTTTTGGAATATAGAAATTTTTCATCATAAAATAATTCCAAAGATCTTTCTTCCAAACTTGCCCATTCTCTATTGTCTCTTTCTTTCAAAAAACTATAGATATTTCTCATATATTCCCATTCTACGCTATTTTCATATTCTGGATGCCTTTCATAATATCTAAAGTCTAAAAGATCTGACATTTTAAGCATCTCATTTTTATCCCACTGACCAAAGCTTTCTTTTTGGATTATTTCCCACTTTGTTTTAAGTGGAGGATTCATCCCATTATAATTTGAACTCTTTATAGCCCTAATCTTTCCCTCATCTACAGCTTTTAAAATTCCAGCATATAATTCTAAATATCCACCGTTTTTTTCATATCCACTTTTCCCACCATATATATGTATGATATAATCCTCTAATTCATCAAGTTCAAATCTCTTTCTTTTATTCTTCTCTATATAATTTTTTATAAATTTGGTCACATTGTTATACACCCTATCACCACCTGTCAATTTTATATTCTACATAAAATCATAAAATCCTTGCATATTCAAAACTCTACTAAAAAATAATTAAGGAGCGGTCAATGCCGCCCCTACGCTTTTTTGTTCTCCCAATATTTTGTTGCACTATCATATATATGGTCTAAAGACATATCTTCGAATATTTCTTTTTCAATTTCTAAATAATCTTCATTTCCATATTCATCAATTTGTCTTATGAATCTCAAAAACCCTGAATATCCCAATTCTCTAATAAGTGCTTTGGAACCCTTTTCAATTATTTCTTTATCAGTAAACTTACTCTTTTCATTCGATAACATCAATAAGCATCTCCTTTCTAATAAAATCCATTGGATTAAATAATTTTATATGGTCCAATTCTTTATCTAATCTATTGCCAATTATGGTTGCAATTAACTTATCATCGGATGTTATGAAATAGTCGCATTTGCCATATACTGAAGAAGCTAAATGTAATGCGTCCTTTTCCTTTGCATTGGATTTAGCCATAATTGATTTCGCCAATTTTCTAATTTCTTCACTTGGTTCTATAGTATACTTAGCCAGTGTAGAAAGTGTTTTTATATATGTTTTTCTATTATTATACGGGTTCATACTATTTCCAAATTCAAGTATAAAAGACCAAACCAATTCATATTTTTCTTTCTCAATAAGCTCAAAAATTATATCTATAGCCATTGTTTCAAACCTTATTCTCATTTGAGTCTGATCATCAAAAACTCTATTGTATATATTCATATCAAAATAGATTTTCATATTTCTTCTCTCCAGTTATTATCAACTATTTTCTATATTTAAATTATATCATAATTTGTAATTTCATATACATATATATTCAGAGCTATACTAAAAAATAATTAGAGCGGTCAATTGTAAACTCATTCATCTTCCTCCTCTACCATACAACGCTTTGACCCTCACCTCCTGGTTGTTAAGACACTTACATGTAAGTCATTTGCCAAGATTCGAATTTACATATAGCTATATATAAACACTATACTGTTGTCAATAGATAAAAAGTATAATATTTATATATAAAATTTTAAGTTTTTGATAGATTTGTTGTTACTCTTTCGAAGTATTAAATGAAGGAATAAATATCTACATGTAGAAATTTAATTTAAAAGAAGGTGGTGCCATTGAAGATAACAGAAGAAAATTTTGTTGAACAAATGAAGAAGGGAAATGAAAAGGCCTTGGAATATGTCATTGACAATTATGCCTGGGTTCTTAAAACAGTTTTAAAGAAGCATCTCTTCTATCTTATGGATTTTTATGAGGAATGTATGAATGACTGTCTCCTTGCCATTTGGAAAAACATTGACTATTATGAGCCTGAAAAATCCAGCTTTAAAAATTGGATAGGAGGAATTGCAAAATATAAATCCATAGATTATATAAGGAAATACTTAAAGGACACAGAAAATGAAAATATAGAAGATGTAACCATATCTGTAGAAGATAATACCCTAAAAAAAATTCTCCAAAATGAAGTCAGTGAACAAACCGAGAAAATCCTCCAAAGTTTATCAGAAGAAGATAGAGAAATTTTTAAAAAACTTTACTTTGAAGATAAAAATATAGATGAAATATCTAAGGATACAGGTCTTAAAAAGTCCATCCTCTATAACAGGCTTTCAAGAGGAAAAAAGAAAATTCGTCATGAATGTGATGTTGAAGGAGGTTTTAAAAATGAAGGACTCTAAAGCTATTTATGAGCTTTTAAATGAAGTGGATTTTAATATTGAAAATTATGAAAAAGAGGATTTAAGTGATATAGAAAAACAGAAATTGAAAAAAAGTTTTAGAAAAAATACTAAGAAAAAGTTTAATGTTAAAAGATTTGGAGCTATTGCAGCTGCAATAGTATTGTCTGTAGGTGTTTTAAGTAGAACAAACTTTGGGAAAAAAGCTTTCGCTGCTACTCAATCAAAAATTTCAGAAATATCTTATTCTATAGGAAAAGCTCTTAATATTGAGAAAAATATTGAACCTTATGCAAATGTAGTTAATCAAGTAGTAGAAAACAATGGAATAGGAGTGAAACTCTCCGATGTAATCATTGATAAAGATGAGCTTATATTCTCTACAATTCTTGAAACGAATGAACCTGTAGATGAATTTCGCTTTAATTATGATATCTTTATTAATGGAAAGAGACTAAACTTTTACAGCGCTAGTGGTAGCTCTCAAGGAATTAATAATTCTAAAACCCTATTTGTTAACACGTATTCCACAGAAGCTAAAGATATTGAGCTTACAAAAAATATGGATATAAAAATTGTATTAAGTAATTTTAATTATTATATATGGAATTCTCAAGGTAATGCGATCGAAGAAGAAGGAAATGTACAAGAAAACTGGGAATTTGAATTTACTGCAAATGGCAAAGAATTGATGGCAAATACTTATCAAGTTCCATTAGATTATTCTTTCAAAATAGACAATCAACAATGTACTTTGGAAGAATTTAGATACAATCCTGTAAATCAAAAAATATATGCAAAAATAAAAGGTGAATCTGAAGATGTATATGATATTAAGTTGATGGGACATGACAATTTGGAAAACAAAGTGAATTTTTATCTTATTAGACAGTCAGAAGAAAATTTAGTATTTAAATATTTAAGTTTAAATAATGATTTATCTGATAAAATCACATCCATTACTCTAACCCCCTATGCTGCAAAATTTCCTAGAGAATCAGGAAGAATGAGTAATGATTATAAACAAATTGGGGAAGAGTTCACAATTTATCTAAAATAATATTTAAATGGCGAGATTACCTCGCCATTTTTTTATACATATAATTTTTCCAAACGGTAATTTATTCCTTTCCCCTGTTTTTGGTTGACAATCCGTTCATTTATTCTTATAATGTTAAATATGTAAAAAAGCTACACTTGCTGAATCCTGAATTTTCCAGGTACGGAGGAACCACTAAGGGGTTAATCCATATTGTCTATGGTAGGGAACCTTCTATCCCGAACCCGTCAGCTAACTTCGGAAGCAGAACAAGGAAGGAGTGTATTTACTTATGAAAACAAGTTTAAAGAAGGTTTTTCCCATATTCCTCTTACTAGTGCTAATCTTTTCCAACATGACAAGTGTTCATGCTGCTCAAACTAATACTTATATAAACTTAAAAATGGGCAGTAGAGGTGAAAAAGTATCCACTTTGCAAAAAGCCCTAAACAAAAAAGGCTTTTCAGCTGGAAAAGTTGATGGTATCTATGGCAAAAACACCAGAAATGCTGTGATTAATTTTCAAAAGGCTAATAAAATTGCTGTTGACGGTATAGCCGGCAAACAAACTCAATCATTGTTGTATTCAACACCAACAGTTTCTCGTGGGACAAGTCTTGGTAGAGATACTGGTTCAACAGATTTGTATTGGCTTTCTAGAATAATCAACGCTGAATCAGGAGGAGAACCGTACAGTGGAAAAGTAGCTGTAGGTAGTGTAATACTAAATAGAGTAGCATCAAGCGCTTTCCCAAATACTGTGAAAGGTGTAATATTTGAATACTATCAAAACATTCCTCAATTTAGCCCTGTTGCAGAAGGAACTATCTACAATACTCCATCACAAGAAAGTATAAATGCAGCAAAAGAAGCAATTAGTGGACAAAAACCAGTAGGAAATTCTACTTATTTTTTCAATCCTAAAAAAGCAGAAGGCAAATGGATTATCAAAAACAAAACGTATGTAGCCAAAATTGGTGAGCATGTATTTTACAAATAGAAGAAGCAATGATAGATGCCAAAGGCCACTGAAAAAATATTTTTTCAGTGGCCTGTTGCTTTTATGCCATGAATATTTTCATATCGTCTTCCACATTTGTGATTCCTGCTATTCCAAAGTTTTCAACCAATACATTGACTACATTTGGTGAAAGAAATGCTGGTAGAGTTGGTCCTAGATGAATATTCTTAACTCCTAGATACAACAGTCCAAGAAGTACTATAACAGCTTTTTGTTCATACCATGCAATATTGTATGCTATTGGCAATTCATTTACATCTTCAAGTTTAAATATTTCCTTCAATTTAAGTGCTATAAGTGCTAATGAATATGAATCGTTGCATTGCCCTGCATCAAACACTCTTGGAATCCCGTTTATATCTCCAAGATCTAATTTGTTGTATTTATATTTTGCACATCCTGCGGTAAGAATGACTGTATCCTTTGGAAGAGCCGTTGCAAATTCTGTATAATAATCCCTTGATTTCATTCTTCCATCACAACCAGCCATTACAAAGAACTTCTTTATTGCTCCAGTCTTTACAGCTTCTACAATTTGATCAGCCAATGCAAATACTTGATTGTGAGCAAATCCTCCAACAATTTTACCTGTTTCAATTTCAGTAGGTGCTGGCAATTTCTTTGCATGTTCAATTATTTCAGAAAAATCTTTTGCTTGTCCATCTACTCTATCAGGTATATGTTTAAATCCCGGATAACCTGTTGAACCTGTAGTATAAACTCTATCTGCATATGAGCTATTAGGTGCAGGTGGTACTATACAATTAGTTGTAAATAGTATTGGACCATTGAATTTTTCAAATTCTTCTTTTTGTTTCCACCAAGCATTTCCGTAATTTCCTGCAAAATGAGGATATTTCTTAAATGCTGGATAATAATGAGCTGGCAACATTTCTCCATGAGTATATACATCTACTCCAGTACCTTCAGTTTGTTTTAAAAGTTCTTCCATATCCTTCAAATCATGACCTGATATAAGTATTGCTGGATTGTTTCTAACTCCTATATTTACCTCTGTGATTTCTGGATTTCCATAAGTCTCAGTATTGGCCTTGTCTAATAATGCCATAGTATCTACACCATATTTACCTGTTTCCAATGTAAGTGCTACAAGTTCATCTACTGTAAGACTATCATCCAATGTAGCTACTAAAGCTTTTCTCATAAATTTGTATATATTTTCATCTTCAAAACCTAAATTTACTGCATGTTCTACATAAGCAGCCATTCCCTTTACTCCATAAGTGATTAATTCTCTAAGAGAACGAATATCTTCATTTTCCGTTGCCAATACTCCAACTTGTACGCTATCAGCCTTAGCTTCAAAGGCTTCAACTGTTTCTCCATACCATGTAGCTGAATCATGAAGATTTTCTAACTCTACTCCCTTTTCCTTTAATTGAGCTTTAAGTTCTTCTCTCAATTCAAGAGCTTCTCGAATTTTTTTAACAAATCTATCCTTATCAAAATTTGCATTTGTTATTGTCATAAATAGTCCATCTACCAACATCTTATTTACTTCTGGTATATTCATCCCAATTTCGTCAGCCTTTAATCCCAATATTGATATTCCCTTTAATGTGTAAATCAATAAATCTTGTAAATTTGCCACATCAGAAGTCTTTCCACATACCCCTTGCATTGTACAGCCTTTTCCCTTAGCTGTTTCTTGACATTGATAACAAAACATACTCATTTTTCTACCTCCTCAATATTTTTCTCTATGAAACTATATTAGTATACATTCTCTTTAATTTCGGTAACAATTGTTACACCTTTCTAGTTTTTCTCCATTTCTCAAACTATTTCTCATCTGTTGAATGACGCTGTCCATCTTTTCCAATTGAAATAGTACTTCTTTTTCTTCATCACTAATCTCTATGATGTCTTTTATTCCACCATTTTTTATGACAATTCTCCTATCACCCATAAGAGCTAAAATTGGGTCATGAGTCGCCATAAGGACAACTTTGTCACTACTTACCAATAGATGTAGTGCTTTCTTTCTGTCAATACCCGCATTTTCAATTTCATCAATCAAAACTATAGGGGATGAACTCAAAATTGCTGTGTCTGCAATCATTAGAGCCCTTGACTGGCCACCACTTAAGCTAGTTATAGGGGTATTTAAATCAAATTTTTCCCCCGCCAAATTGTTTGCCTCCTCTATAATGTTTTTCACAACTTCCTCTTCATTTTCTACCATTCTACTTTTGGCGTGAAGAATTAAAAATTCATGAACAGTCAAGTCCATGACAAAATTCATATTTTGTGAAAGTTGAGCTACAAGTCTATTGTTGGAAGAAAATCTCCACTTTTTATCTGGTACTTCATCATTTATGAGAATAGTCCTTCCTGTAGGAGTGTCATTTTGAGCTGCCCACTCAATATCTGCCAACAATCTACTCTTTCCTGAACCAGTAGGACCTACAATAGAAATGATCTCTCCACTTTTTATACTTATCTTTTCAAACCCTTCCTTATTTCCACTTTTATCTCGACCTGCCAATATAGTTAGACTCTTAACAGAAGTTTCTTCTTTTATTCCAAGAAACTCTACCATTTGATTTATATATAAATTTAGTCCTTCCATTAGAACTTCAGTATCAATAGCCCATTGTTCTTTTTCTTCTTCGGTGAAATGTTCTAAATACTCCTTAAAACTATAGTCTTCGTAGCCATCTACATTTAGCTTATTGGCAGCAAAATAGTCTATTATAAAAGGATATTTTTGTTTTAATTCTCCTATTTTAATTGAATTCACCTTATTTTTCATCTTCATCACCTAATTTCATCTTTCTTATATTCCCCATTTGATATGCTTCACCAATTCTTGTTTCTCCAAGACAATAAGAACACAATGCTGATGGCATAGGAAATTTCAATTCTCTTCCTTGTACTGTATCTATCTTTTCATCTTCATCATAAAGAAGAGTGCTGAGTTCATAGGCGCCTTGTCCTGTGAGTCCATTTATATGCATAGATATGGCCCTTGGATTTACAGAATTTACTCTTGATAAAAACACTTCCCTTTCTGCTTGAGAAACTATATCTCCTTTTGTAATAACTACAATATCAGCAGATTTAAGCATTGGCCCTATTTTTTTGGGAGTATTTATCCCACTTAAATTGTCAATGACACAAACTGATTTGATTCCCTTTATATAAGGTGAACATCTATTGCAAAGTCCTGCACTTTCTGTGATGAGTAAATCCAAATCAAGCTTTCTTCCCCACTGAACCACCTCTTCAATATTGCTTACAAAAAAGTGGTCTGGGCAAAGAGAACCAGATAGTCCTTTTTTCACAGGCACATTTGCCTTTTCGTACAATATATCATCATCTGTATAAAGGCAGTCAAATTTAACAACCCCTACAGAAATATCTCTCATTTTTAATGCTTCAATAGTCTTTAATATTATAGAAGTCTTCCCTGAAGAAGGAGGACCTGAAAACGTAACTAAATTCATATTATCTCTCCTCTACGGCTCTATTAAATATATTCTCGCATTTATGAATCAACTCTCCAATATTGTTTGAATTTATATAATCCCAACCAAGCCACATATATTTATGTTCCTTTGAAATCATATTATCTACCTCTGGATGGGTACTTGGAAATCTTCCATTGTGAGCTAATATTTCTCCAACAGCTTTTGATGAAAAGAATTCTACAAAAGGTTTCACCTTTTCACTATTTGAATTCTTAGAAAGCAAGAATATAGGACTTATAATAGCTCCATCAGAAGGCCAAACAGCCACCATAGGACTACCCCTTTTAATCATCTTGGTGAAAAAGTAAGGCATGATTGTAACTGCTGGTTTTTCCGAACTCTTCATATGAGACTTAACCATTTCAGAAGGATGCATTCCTCTTTGAAGTGATTTCCCCAACTTTTCTATTCCCTCTTCCCCATATTTCTTATATATATTAAGTAATATAGAATTGAACAAATCAAAATCTCCAATAGGCAAGCTCACTGTATTTTCGAATTCAGGACTTAAAATATCCTCCCAACTTCTTGGCATTTCTCTTCCATTTAACTCTTCCGTATTCAGAAGAAATACTGCTGGAACTACTCCTATAATAGAATACTGCCTAGCTGGATCTTTTAAATCAATATATTCATTGTCAAAATCAGAATTGAAACGATCAAATCCAGTCATATCTTTAAATACACCTTTAGATTTAAACTTTCCCATAAGATTTGTATCAAAGAAAAGATCAAAACCAGCGGAAATGAAAATATCCGACAATACTTCTTCAGTTTCAGCCTTTTCCAATGCATCCTTTATCCAATCCACACCAGCTGAAGCTGATTTAAGTTCATAATCCACAGATATATTTAAGCTTTTTCCTTCTTCCTCCATCCATTTACCGAAAGCATCCATAAGTGGAATCCTCACAGGGCAAGGAAGCACTCCATCAATTTTCACATCCGCATCCATATTTCTATTTGACAAAATCAAACTTTCATCCACAGTTTTTCTGTTTTCCTCAATTATTTCCACCATTCTATCCACAAAAGTGTCAATATTTATCTTCTTCATAGCTAATGCCATTTTTAAAGAAATAGTCTTTCCCATAGTTTTTCTCATTGATTCATCCTTCATATGTTCAAATCCATTAGAAGCAAACAAATCCAACAGCTCTGGATATTTTTCAGTTATATCATAAATAGAATCATTCTCATTAAAATACCTTCCCATCTTCCATCCTCCTTCATAAATCTAGTATTAGTCTACCCCCTTTTTCACATAATTTCGGTAACAAATGTTACAGCTGTAAAGACAAAAAAACAGCCATGAGGGTCTGGTTTCCCCTCATGGCCATTCTAATGGCACAAATCGTACCATTCACAGTCTCCACAGATATCTTGGAAGGCTTCTTCTGTCAACTTTTCCTTTAATCTTTCTAATAAATAGCTATAAGTATATTCTCCTGGAGCAATTTCTAGATGCTCTAATACCTTTTTGTCCATGGTTATTACCTTTTCATCAGATTCACATTTTGCTCCATCTATATTGTGAGGACAATACTTGCAGACATGATCATTGCCCTCAATTATTCTTATAATTTGGTCTTTATTTTCCCTTAAGCTTCGGACTACAGTATCCATATTTTCCACAAATTCTTCACTATAGCCCTTTCCTATATAGGACTGTATGCATAATAGATGATGAGGTCTTAAATGTATTTTGCTTGAGTTTATGAAATTTCTAAATATCAATTTATTTTGAAATAGCTTGTCCCTATTGTCCAATTCATTTATGAAGTGCTCTTTAAACTTTGGATCTTCTTTAGAAAATTCATCCCCCATATCTTCTACATCTTTTACCCCATATTCTGGATGAAATTGAGTGCCCCAAATAGGCAAATCTTTGTACTGAAAAGCATGAACAGAACAATTCCTATTTCTAGCTATTACTCTGAAATCCTCATTTAAATCAAATACTTCATCATAATGAGCTACACAGCATATAGGTGCATCTATCCCCTTAAATAGCTCATTGTCAGCAATATCTATTTTGGCAAAACCTATTTCTGGATTTGCAGTTTTCCTTATATGCTCCACTCCCAACAGAGTTTTCACAAGGAATTGATGCCCATAGCATATTCCCAATATAGCTTTTTGGTTTTTAACAAAATGGAGTATTATATTTTTTAAATCTTCATCCCAAGAATTGTCATCTAATGTAGATGCTCCTGAACCAGATATGATGAGATGAGTATATTTGCTTAAATCAGGGATACTTTTCGCATCTCTTACCCTGAAAATATCATATTCCACAGGCAAGTCTTCTAAATGCTTTGCCATAGCTTTGTTGAAATCATTGACACTCTTTTCCTCTATAAGACAGTTAAGTATAAGTAGCATATTTTCTCCTTTCTACCTGGATAGCCCATTATTTTAATTTGAATTCCATAGTCACAGGATTGTGGTCGGTGTATTTGAAGTCAAAGGAATGTCCTTTGACATTTAGTACTTCCACATTGTCAGAAACTAAATATCCATCTATGACAGCAGTAAAGTTTACATCTTTTACATAAGGTGTAGCATCTGTTCTAGTAGTTGGCACATTTTTATCTGCTACCCACTGGAATTCATCAGGTTTGAAATCTTCTGGTATCTTCTGCAGCCAATCAGGCCACTGTTCCATAGTTTTAAATATTGTAGGGTCTGTAGTTGGTATCAAATGATTCCAGTCTCCCCCTACTATTATATAATTGCCCTTCTCATATTCACTCATTATATATTCTTTCAAAAAACCAAGTTGCTTAACTCTTATTTTCCCACCTTTGTCAAAAGCAGAAAGATGAGTGTTTACCAAAACCAATTCCTTTCCATTGTTTAAAGGAATCCTGCTTTCTAAAAAACATCTGTCCAATTCAGCCAATTGGCGAGGCCAGCTTTCTTTCCCTGGCAATTGATATCTAGTAGCACTATCTATATTGTACTTAGACAATGTAACCAATCCTGCTGAATTTACATTGCCATGAGGCCTAAATACAGGAACTGGAACCCAAAGGGTTTTATAATTTATTGCAAAACTTGATGAATAATCCTCAAAGTTTTTCTTTAAATGCTCGTACTGATCTATGCAAAAACTCCTTGTAGCATCAGTATCGACTTCTTGTACAAATATGAATGAAGAATTGCTGTCTATTAAAAAATCAGTTATCCCATTTAAGTTTTCCAAAGTCTTTTCTTTGCTTGAAGAACGAGAGCCTGTCCCTCCATCCATGAAAAAGTCTTGCTCACTATCCATTCCACAATACCCTATATTATAGGTAGTGATTGAAAACGTTTCTCCTGCAGATATAGCCTCATCTTGATTGTTTTCCACTTCCAAAGGTATGGTATCTTCTGGTTTATAATCAGTAATAGTCATAGCTAATAAATAAACCAAAAATACACACACAAATATCCCTACAATCCATCCCAATATCTTAAAAAATTTCTTCATAAAAATCCCCCTATTCTCATTATCTAATCAAAAGGTCGGAACTATAACCCCTCCGACCCCTGACATCATCTCAAAGTTAGCACCTCGCCGCCCAACCCCGGGACGCTATTTGACCAGCCAAACGAAACGTCCCCATGGCGGTTTATGCCAATTTTTGTCCGCAATTAGGGCAGAAGTTTGCTCCTTCTGTTTTTGCTCCACAGTTTGGGCAAAAATTTGGTTTTTTGTTGCTATTTGAATTGCTATTCGAATTGTTGTTCATGTTTTCCATCATTTCTTTGGCTATGTTCATTCCCATCATCATTCCTGCCATATCAGCAGCAGTTCCTCCACCTTTGACTTTTCCAGATGATATGCCATCTACCATGGATACTTGTTGATATTTGCCTAGATCTCCAATCATGCTATGAGATGCAGTTTTATTTATCATATCTTGAATTTCCTCAGGATAATTAAAGCTCATGATATTGAATCCTGTTATAGTCATGCCATCATCTATTATTTTCATGTCTAAATCTTCTTTGATTCCCCTGCCAATTTCAGAAGCATTGGCTTGAAGATTGAACATATCCTTTCCCTCTTTTGAAATCCACTTCATGAGTAATTCATCTAAAACTGCAGTAATCCTTATTTTCACATCTTCTACTAAATAACTATTCTTTACCCCTGCAATTTTGTCAATCAACGCTACATAGTCATTGACTTTAAAAGTAAATGTACCATTGGAACGAACTGGCATACCACCTGGCAATTGAGGAGTTGGAATATTTATAGCATTTTTAGTTCCCCATTTTACTACAAATTCTTTAGTGTTTACAAACAATACTTCTGCTCTCATGCCAGTATTAAATCCAAATTTAAAACCCTTAAGAGTAGATAAAAAAGGAATTATTTGAGTTTCAATATCGTACTCACCTTCATCTTGAAATATTCCTTCAATTTTGCCATTATATAAAAATATAGCATCTTGCCCAGGACGAATGATGAGCTTGCTTCCCTTCTTTATTTCATCATTGTTCCATTTCCAAAAAATCATATCATCTCTAAATTCTTTCCATTCAACTACATTTGCAAATTGGTTTTTAAAAAGTGCCATATTATCATTCCTTTCGTTTAATTGTATTAGAAACTACCTCTGCTACCACTATGGGAGTGTCCACCTGATGTCACTCCTCCACCTCCACTATGACCACCACCGCCACTGGAATGATTTCCATTGTCTGATGGCTTTCTACGTTTTGCAACTGAGGTTCGTATATAATTGTCCCTTCTTTGAAGAACTCTTGTAGTGTTGAAATCTTCATAAGTTCCCCCATTTACAGTGACCTTGCCTCCTGAATTATAAACCATAATTCCAACTGCAATTCCTGCTATAATCAAGGAAACAATCAATTGAAACCAATTATTAAATAAAATATTTTCAGGATCCACTCCAGGACGTATTCCCATATATTTATAGGAAGTTTTTATGAATGTATGAAATGCCCTATAGTAGTCTCCCTCTGACAATGCAGGTGTTATTTTATATCTTATTTCATCTAATCTATAATCATCTAAATACTCTTCTCCTTTATAAACCCCTGCCAAATACACTTCCCTATGCTCCATATCCACAGTCAATATAGCACAATTGCCATTGGGCTTATCATATCCTAAAGCTTTTTCATCATAAAAATCTTCCATATATTTTACTACATCTTTTTTCTCTGTATCATCTGTAGTTAGGACTATGAAATCCGTTTGCCTTCTTGAACTATATTTTTCAGCTAATATTTCAAGTTCCTCTACTTCTTCGCCAGTTAATAGTCCTGCCAAATCATAAATTCTCTGTTTTTTATCGCCACTTGCCTTTAAAGCATTTGATATAAAGGGAATTAGAAGTACAATACATAAAAGAATAATCGTTAAAACTTTCTTTTTTCTCACCATAATCCCCCTCCTATTGCAATTGAAATAAGCTTAAGTATTATAAATGAAAACCCAGCTATTCCACCAAACCAAGCAGCAACTTTTTTATAGCTTATAGGAGGTTTACCTACTACTTTTCCCGTTTGACCATTCATAGCAAAAACATGCTCTGAATCTTCATAGTCATAATACACCATCCATACAGGAAGTAAAGTGTAATAAGCATTTTTCTTGGATGTATCAATATGCTTATTTGTAAATCTAACTGATGAATATCCCATAATGGTAGAATTTATATAGGACTGTATATAATTTTCAATTTTGTCCTTAGCTCTTGGTAGCATTCGGGATTCATCGTAATTGTACTTTTCTGCAATATACCCAGCTAAATATGGGGTTTTGAATTCTTTTAAGTCAGTATAATTGTAAGGCTCCAATTTATCCATTAGTTCATCATTCATTTTTTCGGATGCATCTACTGGCACCTTTATATAATCAAGATTTATATCTCGATACACATCATAATATCTAGTTTCTGTATAAATATAATCTCCGCTAGTATATTCTCTAATTTTGGTACCAACAGCATTTACTTCGACTCTACTGTTTAAATCATATAGCCAGAAAGGAACATACATCCCTGTAATCTTCTTGACCCTATCAGCAGTCATAAAACCTTTTGGAGTTAAAAGTCCATTTTTGCACCAAGACTTAAAGGCCTCTTCAGCTTGTTTT
The DNA here is from genome assembly GCF_900130025.1 of Sporanaerobacter acetigenes DSM 13106. Taxonomy (NCBI): domain Bacteria; kingdom Bacillati; phylum Bacillota; class Tissierellia; order Tissierellales; family Sporanaerobacteraceae; genus Sporanaerobacter; species Sporanaerobacter acetigenes. Next base: position 233,980 of record NZ_FQXR01000002.1, read on the forward strand.
TTACTGATTTTAAAAGGAATAACTTTAGATGGAGCCATGGTTCCTGAAAGTCTATCTCCAAGAACTACTGCTGCTCCACAAAAGCTACAAGTAGTAGCTGTAGTTTCTGCTTCAGTGATTATGACTGCCCCGCAATTTTTACAATGATATTCTTTTCCATCCTCTTCTGAAAAAGTACGAGTTATAAACTCATCTGAAAAACCTTCTATATCATCTTCTCTTCCACAACTATTGCATTTAAGTTTCCCAGTATTGCTATCAAAGACCATATCAGAACCACAATTAGGACATTTATAATGTATAAGCATAGCAATTCACCTCACAATTGGGATAAAAGCTGTAGATAAATCTACAGCTTTTGTATTATTAATTATTTTTTAATTTTGCCTTTAGAGCCTCTAGCTCATCATCTATACTCGTGTCAACATCATCATATTTAGCTGCCAATTCTTCTATATCATCTTTTTTGCCATCATTTAATTCTGCCATTGCCTCTGCTTCATCTAATGCTTTGTTTACCCTTTCTTCCATTCTGTCAAAAGCCGATATAGATTTACTTGAATCATCTATTGAAGAACCTATTTTATTTATTCTATCTTGAGTTCTTGCTACTGCCATTTTTCCTTTAAGCATAGCTCTTCTAGATTCCAATTCATCAATATCACTTACAAGTTTGTCATGCATTTGTCTCATTCTTGTAGAATTAGAAGCTGCCAATTCATATGCTTTTGTCAATTCACTTTCTTTTTTCGTAAATTCAGCCTTTTTCTCTAAAAATTTTCTTGCATCGTCTTCATTTCCTGCTTCCAATGCTTTCACTGCATACTTTTCCATCTTAGCAATTTCTTCTCTACATTCATCTAATTGTCTTTTAGCTCTCTTTTCCTCTGCCATTATGGAAGCTGTTTCAGCTTTTACTTTTCCTAAATCACTATTTAGATCCCTTAAATATTGGTCTATCATCTTTTCTGGATTTTCAGCCTTATCTAACATTGCATTTATATTGCTAGACATAATATCTTTAAATCTTGATAAAATACCCATTGTATTTACCCCCTCTATATTGGATTACAAAAATTATATCACACTAGGCTAGAATATTGAACTCATATTTAGTCCATACCAATATTTATTCGGAAATTTTAATATTATAACTAGCAATAATTATAAATGTAAAATGCCACGGGGCTCCCCGTGGCTAGCTATTTAGCTAATTCTAATATCCAATTAATCCAACTTGAAATTGTCTGTGCTCTTCTTTTGAATGTTTCTTCAGATCCTATTCTATATAAATTTGATTTTTTCATTATCTCTACAATATCACTCTTTTCAGGCATTTTCTCTACTTTAAAATACTCTTTTAAGACTTTATTGAAGGCACTGTGTTTAAGTATTAGTTCTACAAATTTAAGCTGTCTTAACTTTAAATTCATATTAAAAAGTCTTTTTCCTTCATCAGTTAAAAAATAAACTATATTTTCATTTTCTCTTCTTTTATCTATTACTCCTAAATACCTGCCCGCATCAGTATAATAATTAGTTTGTCTTGGGTCAAAATCATAGGTAGTAGTTATTTCTTCTTTTGTCATATCATTTGTATATAATAATTCCAACAAGTTTATCAATCTTTTCATATTATCTGCTTGTGGAAATGGAATCCTTGGTTCTTCTATTACCTGCACTTCATTTAGAATAGACTTTATATCATCTAGCTTCACATCAAATTGTTCTAATGTATAATTTTTTTGTTTTGTCAAAATTAACGAATTATAATTGCAAGTATCCAAAAATTCATACTCATACAATGTAAAAATACCATTAGAATACACCATGAAAATTGGCCTTATTGCCTTTGCTATTTTGCTGTTCCACAATCTATAAGGATAATATAACTGCCTAATGAGAAAATCATCTGAAATGGAATTTTTAGCCTCTATTAGTGCAAGACTTTCTTTTCCCTCAAAACCACCATCAATTTCTATTTGAGAATTTGAAACTTTAACTTCCACAGATTTATTTGTATTAGTATTATTGATATAAAAAGAAAATTTATCTGAGCTCATTCTTCCATTAACAGTAGGCAAGATTTTATCATCTTGAAAAAAATCTGACAATATACCTGATACAAAAGCACAATTTATAGCCATTGATTCGGAAGTTATATTTTTATAATCAATGCTTTCTATATATTCTGGAAAAACAATATTGGTTACTTCAGTATTCATTTCATCAAATTCTTTATAGGCCTCAAATTGAGAAATAACATAATTTCCCCTGGTTACAGGAAGAATGGATAAATGATTTTCTCTAAATAACTTTGGCAAATTAATCTTATGATCAAATTTAGTGGCCAATCTAGCTTCCCTAAACTCATTGATTTGAATTGATGAAATTTCAAAAAATCCTTTTTTCTCTATTTCATTTAAAATATTATATTTAGTAAAAAGTTTACTCCAAGCTAAATCATTTTTAGTTTCACTCATAATTCATCACCAACACTTCATTTACTTCTCCTCTCTTGTTGCCTTTTGAATTTATTGACCTTTTAGCTTGAACTATTTCTATCCTATAATCCTTGTATAGATCTAATATAAATTGAGTTTCAGAATTGGAAAGTAAAAACTTAACACCTCTATTATTTAGATTATCACATAGGTCTTTTAGTCTTTTTTGTTCTGCTTTGTCAAAACCACCTTTATCATAGCCTGTAAAACTGCTAGTATCACTAATAGGATCATAAGGTGGATCAAAATAAATAAAACTGCCTTTTCTACACCCTTTAACTGCTTCTTCGAAGTCACAACATTTAAAAATTATGTTTGCAGTATTAAAATAATTGCTTACAGCTCTTAAAGTCGTTTCATTCACAATATTGGGGTTTTTGTATCTCCCAAAAGGTACGTTAAATTGGCCTTGAGAATTTACCCTAAATAATCCATTGTAACAGGTTTTATTTAGATAATGTATCCTAGAAGCTCTTTCAACAGGAGTCAACTCATTGTATTTTTGAATGTCTCTATCCAATTCTCTAATTTTATAAAAATAATCTGGTTCGTTTTTATGCTTTTTCAAATCTTCTATCAAATCTTCCACATTGTTTTTTATCACTTGATATAAATTCATAAGCTCCTCATTTATATCATTAACTACTGCTTTATGAGGCTGTAAGTGAAAAAACACTGCTCCTCCACCTAGAAATGGCTCATAATAAGTTGAATAATTGGAAGGTAGATATTTATCAATTTCAGAAATTAACTGTCTTTTGCCCCCCACCCATTTGACAACAGGCATTACAAATTCATCTTTATCCAATTTGATCCTCTCCTAATAAATACTAATTTTTAAACTTTGGTTTCCTAAATACAAACAAATACTCATGAGCTATTAAAAGAAAATTATATCGTACACTTTTCTCATACCAAAAACTTGTAGTATTGCAATTGTGTTGCTCCTTGATAATGATTTCCTTTAATAAAAATCCAGTTTCTAAATACTTCTCCATCACATTAAATCCCAATGGTACTATATGTTTAGACTTTCTTGTATCTCCCATTAATATTGCACAATATTTATCTTCTTTTAAAACTCTAAAGCATTCTCTGACCACAGCTCCCATTTCATATATAAATTCGTCCACATCATAATTTGATAAATCACCTTTTATTCCCTGACTATATTTAATTATATTTGAATATGGTGGATGTGTGCAAATCAAATCGATACTATTGTCGGGTACAAAGTATAAATTTCTAGCATCTCCGTTATAAATTCTAGGTTCATAATCTCTATTTTTATCAAAATTTAAGCTTTTTTTCGCTATTTTAATTGTTTCAGGATTAATCTCAACTCCTATTCCTTTTCTTTGTAATAATTTCGTTTCAATTAAAGTAGTGCCACTACCCATAAATTGATCTAAAACTATATCATCTTTTTGGGAATACCTGCTAATAATATTTCTGGGCACATATGGAGACCAATTTCCCCTGTATTCTCCATTATGAGTAGCCCAATTTCCTCTTTCAGGAAAATTCCATATAGTTGTAGCTTCTAGCTTGAAATTTTTAGGTTCCCAATTCATTCTCTCTCCCCCTATTTTCACCTTCTTATCGATCAATATACTTAAGGAATATATATGTATTTCCATTCGACATATATTTGGAAAATCCTCTAATATATTAAAATTGCATAGATTTAATTTTTAATTTATAATTATTATGTAAACTTATTATGTAAACTAAATTTGTTTTTTCCCCTCTTCTTGCATAAATTTTAGGATAAAAAAAATACTATTACAAAGGAGGTTAAAAAGGTGAAAAATACTGAAGAATTTAAACCCTATATACCTGCAGACAAGGTACTGCCTGAATTTTCCCCAACTGCAATCATTGTTGGTATTCTTATGTCCATAGTATTTGGTGCTGCTAATGCTTATATAGGCTTAAGAGTTGGTATGACCATTAGTGCATCTATACCAGCAGCAGTTATTTCCATGGGAATAATTCGTGGTATCATGAAGAGAGATTCTATACTAGAAAATAATATGGTTCAAACCATAGGTTCAGCTGGAGAATCTCTTGCATCAGGTGCAATATTTACACTTCCTGCACTGTTTATTTGGTCACAAGAACTTGGAATGGCAGAACCAAGCATGCTTAGAATCACAGTCATTGCTCTTGTAGGTGGAATTTTAGGAGCATTTCTTATGCTGCCACTTAGAAAAGCACTCATAGTTAATGAGCATGGTACTCTACCTTATCCAGAAGGAACAGCTTGTGCCGAAGTATTGAAAGCTGGAGAAACTGGAGGGGCTAAAGCAAAAACAGTATTTGCAGGGCTTGGAATAGGTTCATTGTACAAATTTATAGCTGATGGACTAAAACTTTTCCCAAGTGAAATTGAATGGTCAATAAAAGGATACAAAGGAGCAGCAATTGGTGCTGATGTACTTCCTGCACTTCTAGGAGTTGGGTTCATTGTTGGACCTAAAATTTCAAAATTCATGCTTTCTGGTGCAGTTTTAGGTTGGTTAGTTATCATACCGCTTATGACTCATCTAGGTCAATTTATAACAGAAGCTATTTATCCTGCAGCAATACCTTTGTCACAGCTAGATTATTGGGGCATATGGAACTATTATATAAGATATATTGGTGCTGGAGCAGTAGCTTTTGGAGGAATATTAAGCCTTATCAAATCATTGCCTTTGATATTTACAACTTTTAAAGAAGCAATGAGTGGACTTAAAGCTGGAGCTAATGACAAATCAGCTTTAAGAACAGAACAAGATATTCCAATAAAAATAGCATTTTTAGGAGTTTTAGCTATAGTAATATTTATAGGTGCAACACCTATTATACCTGTTGGAATTCCAGGTGCATTCATTATTGCTATATTTGGTTTCTTCTTTGCAACAGTTTCAGCAAGACTTGTAGGACTAGTAGGAAGCAGCAACAACCCTGTGTCTGGTATGACTATAGCTACACTTCTTATCACAAGTATTATATTTAAATCCATAGGATTTGATGGAGAAGAAGGAATGATTGGTGCTCTATCTGTAGGAGCAGTTATATGTATCATTGCAGCAATGGCTGGCGATATGTCCCAGGACCTAAAAACTGGTTTCTTGGTTGGAGCAACTCCTAAAAAGCAGCAATTGGGAGAACTTGTTGGAGTAGTTGCATCAGCATTAGTCATAGGATATGTATTGGTACTTCTAAACAAGGCATGGGGATTTGGTTCATCAGAACTTCCTGCACCTCAAGCAACTCTTATGAGACTTGTTATTGAAGGTGTTATGAATGGAAATCTTCCTTGGGCTCTTGTATTTACAGGAGTAGCCATTGGAGTAGTTGTTGAACTATTGGGAATTCAAATACTTCCTTTTGCAGTAGGTCTATATCTCCCAATTCACTTGAGTACACCTATAATGCTTGGAGGAGTTTTAAGAGGAATACTAGACAGAAGAAAAGCAAAAAATGGTGCAAACATAAAAGCTATTGATGAAAAAATTGACAGTGGAGTATTGTACTCTTCTGGTCTTATAGCTGGAGAAGGGCTTATAGGAATTATACTTGCTATACTTGCAGTCATTCCAGCTGGAGTAGATACTGAGGGTAATCCATTGAGTGTACTAGGAAGAATTGCCTTTGGAAATGAAATGCTAGGAAAATATGGGGCATTGGCATTCTTTGGGCTTTTGACTATATCCCTTTTAAAATACTCTTTTTGGAAAAAGGGAGAAAAAAATTGATATTACCTCGGGACTATAAATCCCGAGGTAATATCAATCTCATCTTTATTCATCAAGGCATAAACCATATCTTTCTATTGCACTTTCTAAAATAGCCCCTAAAAATTCAGATGGAGCCATTCCTTGTGCCTTTGCTGAATAACCCATATATCCATGATGAATTTCAATATTTCCATCTTTATCTTTTCTAGAATCCATGGTAAGCCCTGCAAATGTGTTTATCTCCAAGAAATATGGTATACCATCTTTTCCTACAATCATGTCAATTCTTGAATAATCTTTTGCATTTAAAGCTTTGTATATACTCAAAGCTGCATCTTTAATCTCTTTTTCCTTTTCTGACGAAAATTTAGCTGGGCAAGTTATTATCTCATTGTCATACATCTTATGTTCAAAAGTATTGGTTTTAGCAGAATTGTATCCAATCTCCACAATAGGCAGTACTATGGGATCATAATAGCCTATTACTCCAACAGTTATTTCCCTACCTTCTATAAATTCCTCTATCAATGCTGCTTGACCTATGTCTTCAGTGATTTTCCTTACTACTCTAGGCAAATCTTCATATTTATAAATAATATTTTCTTCATCAATTCCAGCACTTCCTCTTCCACTGATTGGTTTAACAAATAGTGGATACTTCAAATCTATCCTTGGTATTTTATCGGCATCTTTAACTATAACAAATTTTGATGTATGCAAACCATTGTATGCTATAATTTCTTTTCTAATAGCCTTGTTTAAAGGCACAAGATCAATACCAGAGCCAACATATGGTATTCCAAAAGTTTCTAAAAAAGCAAGTTCTTTTGTACTAGAAACATTAAATATCATATCTACATTTTCTCTTTCAATATCCTTCCATGTCTCCATAGGATCCTTTTTCCATTCTAGCATGCAAACATCATATCCAGCATTCTTTAAAGCACCATAATGATGACGAGCTTCTTCATACGCATCATCATAAGTCTCATCAGGTTTGAGCTTCATCTGTTGCTCAACATTCCTAAATTTTCTCCAAAATATACCAATTTTCACATATATGCCTCCTCTTTAACAAATACACAAAAACTCCGCTCAAAGAATGTCAATAAATACCATTTAACAAAATGTGCATTAAAAATTCCATAGTCAATTCAATCTATGGATAAATTAAATTAATATAATACATCATATAAAATAATCTATTTAAAAGGAATTGTACAAAAATTATGAGAAGAAGATCATAGAAAATATACAACTTGTACAAGCTAAAATAACCCAAGCAACAATTTCTATTATATCAAATTTAAAAAGTATTGCAAATAATCTAAGAATAAAGACAAATGTTCTATATCATTCCAAGTTGATTTCTTGCAACAATTAAATTAAAATATTATCTGTAATCTTTTTATATGGGAGCTGAAATTATGGAACTTACAAAGTTAAATGGGAATACTTATTACATTGAAAACAATACAAATATAGGAGTATTTACATACAAAAACAAAAACTGTTTACTTGTAGATACGGGTTTCACCAATACAGTGGCAAGAAAGATTGAGGAAGTCTTAAAGTCCAATGGGCTTCACCCAAAATATATAATAAATACCCACAATCATCTAGATCACTGTGGGGGAAATGTATATCTAACTGAAAATTATCCTGGATGTATCACATATACTTCAGAAAAAGAAAAGCTCTTTATGGAAAATGTTGAACTTCATCCTTCAATACTATTTGGAGGAATTGCTCCAAAAGGAAATGGCGTGACAAAAAAAATAAAGGTTGATGATACTCTTTCCATAGGAATAAATAAAATAAATGATGAAAAGCTTGAGATAATACCTCTAAAAGGCCATTCTATAGAACAAATTGGTGTCATCACTCCTGATAGAGTATGTTTTCTTGGAGACAGTATTTTTAGCACAGCTATTCTTGAAAAATATTCTATACCATATCTATATAGTGTTGAAGAAGAATTAAAGACTCTTGAATATATAAAGGAAATAGATGCAGATATATTTGTACTGGGGCATTCTGAAACTACATTTTCTAAAGAAGAAATTGTAGCTTTAGCACAAAAAAATATCAATCATATAAATAAACTCCTTGAAGAATATTTAACTGTACTTGAACAGCCTCAAACAAAAGAAGATTTACTTCAAAATATAATCATATTAAATGAAATAGACAACACAGACTATATACAACATCATCTATATCTATCTTCTACCTCTGCTTTCATAGCAATATTATATGATAGAGGTTATATTGAAAGCTATATAGAAGACGGAAAATTGTATTATTTCACAAAATAAAGGATTCAAACATCCCTTCCATAATTGTTATATGAAAATTGGGCAAAATATATTATATGACAAAAAGGATGGGATGGATTTGAAGCTTAAAGACAATTTCTATCATAAATATAAAAATAAAAGATGGTTTGAATTTTTAGATGAGCTCTTATATAGGATAAAAGATGATGAAGTTCCTGCTATAGGAGGACAATTGACATATTTTTTAATATTATCTATTGTTCCTTTTTTGATGTTTTTTCTGAATTTGTTGAAATATACTTCTATTAGTGGATTAGAAATATCAGACAATATACTTATAACAATTCCATTAGAAACCCAAGCTCTATTTGAAAATATCATAAAAGAAACAATAAACTCAAGCTCCGAAACCTTATTGTCTTTCAGTATACTGCTTTCCATTTGGACTGGTTCTCTAGGTATAAATTCCATGATAAAGGCCATCAATAGAGCCTACAACGTAGAGACAAAAAGGCCTTATTGGAGAGCAAGAGCCTTATCTATTATATTCACCATCGTATTGGCCTTCTTGCTTGTATTGGTATTGGCAATGCTTGTATTCGGAAAAATCATTGGTGAAAAAATCTTCACAAAGTTTGGAGCCACCCACGTTTTTTACCATATATGGGAATTCTTGAGGATGATCATCCCTATTGTAGCTATGATCACAATATTCGCTCTTTTATATAAATTGAGTCCTCCTCATGAGGAAAATTTAAATTTAAAATTTAATGAAACCCTTCCTGGAGCAATATTTGCATCCTTGGGATGGATTATAGCCTCTATGATATTTTCCTTTTATGCAAACAACTTTGGAAATTATTCTAAAATTTATGGTAGCTTAGGTGGAATCATTATATTGTTGATATGGCTTTATATAGCAAATATAGTAATAATTTTAGGTGGAGAAATAAACGGAACTTATACATATTTTAAGAAGAAAAAATAAGGGTGGGTTTATATTTAAGATAAATGGGTATATATAAAACAAATTTATAGAAATAGGAGGTATAGTTATGAAAGATTTTCTTAAAAAAACTAAAATAAGTTTTATTTCAATGGCAATAATATATATTCTATTTGGTCTAATGTTTATGATACATCCAGATACCACCAACAAAGTTATTGTAATAATCTTAGGTATACTCATAAGTATATATGGAATTTCCAAAATATTTGCCCATGTAAATGCTGAAGAATTCGAAAAATTGCAAGGCTTTAGTCTAGGTACTGGTATTATTGCTTTATTGATAGGAATTTATTTTCTTATAAAACCACAAACAATAGTTTCTATACTTGGTGCGATTTTAGGATTTTTCTTATTCTTCCATGGTGCAATAAACTTCCAACATGCTGTCAATTTAAAAGGTATGAATTATGAAAAATGGTGGATTTCTGCTATATTTGGAATTGTATCCATATGTTTTGGTTTTTATGGAGTTATGAATCCTACAACTATATCTCCTGCCTTTCCTATAACTATTGGTCTAGGAATGGTATTGAGCGGAATAAGTGATATATTTATGATTACTAAAATTTCATCTTATTTTAAATAATGATGACAAAAACGTCAGCTTATATTTAGGTACAAGCTGACGTTTTTATTTTTTCCCCAATATTTAAATTTAGAAATACTTTCAAACTGACAAATCACTGAAGTTTATCTAAAATTATCTTTATGGAACTTACTAAAGAATTTTATATTCTATAAAAGCCCTTTATATTTATTTTATTTTCCTCAATTATCCTCTTTATATCCTCTTCATCTTCTTTTTTATACATAATAGATATTCCACAACTTGTAGATAATTTTCTAGGTGTTGGGGATATAGTATATTTTATGCCATTTTTTTTGAGGAAAGATTCCAATTCTAAGCCGTGAGAATAATTGTGAAAAAGAATGTAGTTTTTTCCCAAATTAGATCATCTCCAAAAATGCTTCCACCCTTGTTTTAATTTGACCAGTATCGCCTTCTGAATAATCTGTCTCTATCATTATGACTGGTATATTGCTATCTTTCAATGCCTTTTCTACTTTGTTGTATTCAACTCCATAAGTATGGCAAAAAGACAAATTATAGTTGATAACTCCATCTACATTATATTCTTTTGCATATCTTAAAACGTCCTCTATTCGCCCTTCATTTGGTGTAAAACAAGCACAGTTTACTCCCATGTACCTATCAGCTAAATTTTTTAGTATTTCATCCATAGTCTCTCCATCTTCAGCTACTTCATTTTCAAAGTATCTAGTACCTGTACAAGTCTCTTCTACTACTATTTCTGCATCCAATCCTTCTACTATAGAATGTAATTTCCAATTTGGCAATGCCATAGGAGTTCCTGTCACCATTATTCTTTTTTTCCCACTTGGTTTCATAGTTTTAACCCTTTCTTCTAGTTCATCACACAACTCATTTACTTTTTCAATAAACCTTTTTGGATCATCATAAAAGGCAATCTGAGAAATAAGCAAAGAATCAAGTCCACTTATAGGTGAAGGTGTGTTTTTTCTCAAGTCATAAAGTCTCTTTAATGCTCTTCTCTTTCTATTATTGATTATTACAGCTTCTTTAAGAGCTTCAACAGTCACCTTATTTCCAGTAAGTTCTTCTATTCTCTCAATAAGCAATTTTATTTCCTCTACCCAAAGTTCATAATTCTGAGTTCTTTTCATTTGAGGCAACTCCATTACATGAACTGGAGTATAGTCATTTAAAATCTCCCAAGCTTTTTTCTTCCCATCGCAAGTAGTCTCTCCAATTAACAAATCACAAGATTGAAAATATGGACAAGTTCTACTAACTTTTGCTCCAGTAAAAGCTTTGATAAGTGGGCACAAATTCTTTGGCAAAACCTTTTCCCCATCTTCAATCCAAAACTGACTTCCACCACACAACCCTACACTTATAGCATTCGCTGCCAATATAATTTCATCAGGTACAAATACACAAAATGTTCCTATTACCTTTCTGCCTTCTTTTCTAGCATTTTCAAGCTCCATTATTCTAGCACCATGAACTTCTGCTACTACATAATTGAAATAATTCATTCCTTCAGGTCTGTTTTCTTGCTTCAAATAAATTTCTCCAAATTGTTCAGGCAAAGCAGAACATAAAATATCATGTTTCTCAAGATCAACATTTAATCCTTTCCACATTTCTCTGTAATCACCCATTTTTGTCCCCCCATAAAATTTATTTAAAGATATTATATCATTCTATTTTTATTCAAATATGCACTATAAAAAAATATGATAGTAATCTTAATATTTATAGGATATATATATAATTAGCTATCCATTAAAAAATATATCCTTCTTTTCTAAATTGCAAAAAAACAATAATTAAAATTTTACTTGACACAATTTAATATATTTACTATAATGGCAAATATATTATAAAAACTTTGACTGAGAAAGAGTAAGAATGACTATTATTTACAGAGAGCTACCGGTTGGTGAGAGGTGCAAAGAAAAGCATTCTGAATACATCTCAAGAGTTGCACATCAAAAGGGGTAATCCCAAGTAGACTGTGTCGGTATCCTGCACCCGTTATAGTGCTAAAGTATCGTGTAAATTTATGCACCGTACTTGAAAAGGTTGATATTGTAAAGTATCAATAAATTAAGGTGGTAACACGGGGAATATCCCGTCCTTTGAAAATTCAAAGGACGGGTTTTTTTTATGACCCATAGGAAAGTTCTAGTTTTCCTTAATATAAAACTTTCCGAAATGGGTTTCAAAAAAGGCTTCCTTGATTTTTAATACTTCCATTGGAAACCTTTTTTATTCTAATGAAAGGGAGATGATGCTATGGATTCTGACTATTATTATAAAAATATAAAATCTCATGAAAGCGAAAGAAAAAAAATATTATTCAAATCGGAGGGATGACTAAATGTCAAATATCAAATTTTTCAGTGAGGAACAAATACCACTTGAGATGCATAAAGTACGTATAGTGCAAAAATTAGAACTTCCAACTGTGGAACGCCGTTTTGAGGCTATAACTGAAGCGGGCAACAATACATTTCTTCTTAAAAATAGAGATATATTTCTTGATATGCTAACAGACAGCGGTGTAAATGCAATGAGTGATAGACAACAAGCCGCTATGCTTATAGCAGATGATAGTTATGCAGGAAGTGAAACCTTTATAAGACTTGAAAGTAAACTTAGAGAAATATTCGGTATGAAGTTTTTTCTGCCAACCCATCAGGGAAGAGCATGTGAAAATATTATCTCACAAGTATTAGTAAAACCTGGTTCAATTGTACCTATGAACTATCATTTTACTACAACAAAATCTCACATAAATTTAAATGGAGGACGAGTTGAGGAAATAATAAACGATACTGGCCTTGAAATTAAAAGCAACAACCCATTCAAGGGAAATATGGATATTGATAAACTAGAGAACCTTATAAAAAAACACGGCTCGGATAAAATTGCTTTTGTTAGAATGGAAGCTGGTACAAATCTCATTGGTGGACAGCCATTTTCTCTTGAAAATCTAAGTGAAGTTCGCAAAATATGTGATAAATATGGCATTTTACTTGTACTCGATGCAAGTCTACTTTCTGACAATCTATACTTCATTAAAACTCGAGAAGAAAAGTTCAAATCTATGAGCATAAGAGAAATCACCCGCAAATTGGCTTCACTTTGTGATGTTATTTATTTTTCTGGTCGTAAACTAGGATGTGCACGGGGTGGCGGCATATGTACCAAAAATGAAGATGTTTTTATAAAAATGCGTGAGCTTGTACCTCTTTACGAAGGATTTCTTACTTATGGCGGCATGTCTGTAAGGGAAATGGAAGCCTTGACTATTGGTCTTGAAGAAACAATGGATGAAAATATAATCAATCAAGGGCCTCAATTTATTTCTTTTATGGTCAATGAACTTGACAAAAAAGGTGTCCCCGTTGTAACACCAGCCGGTGGCCTTGGCTGTCATATAAATGCTATGGAATTTGTTGACCATATACCTCAACAAGAATACCCTGCTGGAGCACTTGCAGTAGCTCTTTACATTGCAAGTGGTGTTCGAGGTATGGAACGTGGAACATTGTCAGAACAGAGAAACCCAGATGGAAGTGAAGTATTCTCAAATATGGAACTTTTGAGATTAGCTATGCCAAGAAGAGTATTTACTCTTTCACAAGTTAAATATGCAGTTGATCGCATACTTTGGCTATATGAAAACCGTAAGCTTATAGAAGGACTCAAATTTATAGATGAACCAAAAATTTTACGTTTCTTCTTTGGAAGACTAGAACCTGTTTCCAATTGGCAAGAAAACTTAGTTAAAAAATTCAAAGAAGACTTTGGTGATAGCTTATAAAAAAACTAGGGCTTTCCACTACCATGGTAGTGGAAAGCCCTAGTTCATAAAAATTATTCTTCTATAAAATAATATGAATTCAGTAGATAAAACTCATTATACTTTACAGCCATTCTCCACAGACTGTTTTTAACAGTAGCAATAGATGTTCCCCCTCTATTATATTTTTCGATACTATTAAAAAAATAGTTTTTTTCTTTATCTGTTGCTACTTCTTTAAAATAACCCCAAAGGTGTAAAGCTGCATTTATAGAGTTTCCTTTAGTACTTTTTTTCTCCATTGAATCTTCTACCAAATCATAAAAATCCATAACTGAATAATTGTCTTTATCTTTAAGCAATTTCCGAATCTCCACATAATTTGATGGTGCATTTTCAAGAATTTTGTACTTATACCTGCTCCATTCAATTTCAAGATTTTTGGTGGATTTGTCGGAAGAAGTACAATTTATACATTTAATAGCCGAAATATTCTTGTCCTTAACCTCAAGCATGATGTCAATATCCTTTGTCTCTAATCCCTCATAAAAACTCATGAATTGCCTTATACCTATGGTTTTTGAATGAGAACCAGGTTTTTTTAATGGATCTTGCTGTGAATAATGAATCTTTTGGCAGCCATCTTTTTTCTTCCAAGTTTTTCTACATTCATCAATCCAATAATATTCATCTTTCTCTTCATCTGGAGGATTTATCCTATTGTGCAAATTGTCAAAAATAACAGGTATATTTAAAACATGACCAATCTCCAATACATCATTTATATTGTAGGATTTGTCATCATTCTCTATGACAATTCGTTTTTTAACTTTGTCATCTAGTTTTTTATAATTCTCTATAAATCTCTCTATAGCCTGATTTTTGTCATCATAAATTCCGCCTATATGTAAAACAATCTTATGGTCCTCTCCCACTCTGAGGCTATCTAATACTTGAGTATGATAATTTAAATCTTCAATAGCCTTTTTGACAACCTCCTCTTTAGGAGAATTGATAACAGTATACTGACCAGGGTGTGTAGAAACCCTCATACCGCTTTTTTGTATTTTTTCCCCAATACTTTGGAACTTCTCTTTAAATATTTCCCACCATTTAAATTTATTTATAGGACTTGAACCAAAAGGTATTATATTAGAGCTAATTCTAAAGAGCTTAATATCATTTTCAATATTATAATCAATTACATTTTCAAGAGAATTTAAATTGTAAGAAGTTAACTCCAACAGTTTTTCTGGACTTGCATTTTTAAGCATACAACTTTTCTCTTTTGTATTTAGAACCCCAACAGCTAAACAAGCATATCCTATACCCATATAAATCCCCTTTCTTAATGCAGTATTCTTATTATACCTAAAATAAAATAGCTTAATCAAAATTAACTAGCAAAGAACAATTTTCCCTCATAAAAAAATAAAGGCTCATATAATTTAGAGCCTTTATTTTTAAACACAGTGCTTTCATTTCCTCATTTTTCTAATATTTAAACTTAGAAATACTTCCAATCATATCTTCAGCTAGTTTTGCTAAATTCTCACTTGCATCAGCTATTTCATTCATAGCAGCATTTTGTTCTTCTACTGAAGCCGAAGCCTCCTCTGTACCAGCTGCGTTTTCTTGTGATATAGCAGACAAGTTTTCTATTGCAGAAATAATTTCTGTTTTTTGGTTTTCCATTTCTACTTCTATTTTATTTAATTCATCCAATATACCTGCGATACTGTCGATTGAATCCGATATACCATCAAACTTGGTCTTTGTCTCATATACACTATTTGTCTGGTCTAATACTATTTTCCCTACTTCCTCCATTGTACTTACCGCTGAATTCGTTTTGTTGGATAATTCACGAATTACTTCTGATATTTCATCTGTAAAAGCATTAGATTGTTCTGCCAATTTTCTTATTTCATCTGCAACAACTGCAAACCCTCTTCCTTCCTCTCCTGCTCTAGCTGCTTCAATAGCTGCATTCAATGACAAAAGGCTTGTCTGTTCTGCAATACTTTTTATCATTTGACTTGCCCCACTTATTTTATCAGCACTTATATTAGCCTCAACTATAACATCGTTTACTTGCTTTGAAGCTCTTTCACTATTTTTAGTCTTCTCTACCAAAATATCCAGTATTTTTAGACCCTCATTTTTCAAAAGTTCTACTTTTCCCAAGGCAGTATTGAGTTCCACCATCATATTTTGGTTTTCTCCTATTTTATCTCCTAAAATAGATACTCCCGTAGCTCCTTGCTCTGTTTCCCTAGCTTGGTCACTAGCACCTTTTGCTATTTCTTCTATGGTTCTTGCTATTTCATCAGAAGCTATTGTCGTTTGATTGATTATAGATGAAAGTTCTTCAGAAGAAGCTGACAAATCGCTAGAACTATCTGAAATTGTCTTTATGAAATTTACTAAATTCAGTCTGATAGTCTTAAAAACATTAGCCAAAGAACCTATTTCATCTTGTCTTTTCAAAAGTTTCTCAGGGACATCTTGAGTTAAATCCAAATTTCCAATTTTTTCGCCGTAGTTTTCCAAATCTTTTATAGGCTTAGTTATACTTTTAGTGATTAAAAATATTAAAACTACCATTATAGCTATTCCACCAATATAGATAATTGTTAACGCATTTTTAACTCTCCCCACATCTTCCATGAACTCTCCTTTATCTATACAGGCAGCAACAGACCAACCATTTGCTGATACTGGATAATATCCAACATATTTATCTATTCCTTTATCCTTATAAGTTCCAACACCACTTTCTTGATTTACCATACTTTGTGCTATTTTCCCAAGTTCTCCGCCAGATTCATCAAGTCTGGTTTTCAAAACATACTCACTATTTGGATGGTAAACAGTTTCCCCTTTTTGGCTCAATAAAAATAAATAACCAGTTTTCCCAATAGTATAACTTTCCATAATAGATGGCAATTCATCAATCATCAAATCAATGCCAACTGCCCCAACATTTTTTCCAGCATTATCATATATGGCTTGTACAACACTTACAACCATCTTTCCTGTAACTGAATCCACATAAGGCTCTGTAAATAAAATTTTCCCTTTTTCTAGTTTTAAAACTTCAGTATACCAATCCTTACTGTTTATATCCCATTCATTAGGGCAATCCCATTCATTGTTAGTGACCAAATAATTTGCATCCTTCAATGCCACCCACACCAATGCCAAATTTTCATCTGTACCTTGTATTTTATTTATAGCCTTTACTACATCAGTGTACTCTTCATTTGTCCTAACTTCATCTCTTGTCTTTACCCCATTCATATACTTAATTATATCTTGATTTGTATGTATTTGTTCTAGCAGAACTCCGTATCCGGAAAAGAACTCACTTATCTGATTAGCTGCTGCCTTTGCCTCGCTTTCCAAATTCTTGTAATTTAGTTCAGTAACAATTCCAATAGTTCTTTTTTCAATTATGAAACCAGAAGAAATAAAAATAATTAAAACACATAAAATAATAGAGGATAATATTTTGATAAAAAGACCCTTGTTTCTACCCACTTTCATAAAAAAACACCACCTTTTTTAAATTTTTTGTCGATTATAGTCGATTTTTACCCTTTATTTTATATCTTAACCTATTATGTTAAATTATCCAAGCAATATTTTTAAGTCAACTATCTATTTCTTCTTGTATAAAATTCATTTTTTTTAGCCACTATTTTTTCACCATTTTTAACTTCCTCATCTTGAGCTTTATCCAATTTATTTTCTACATAGGAAATATGTCCTTCTTTCACTAGACAATTGATACTTTTAAGGCTAACTCCTGTTTCTGTAATAATTTCTAAAATAGTAGCATCAGGATATTTACTTATATATTCTAAAATTAAATCAAGTTCTTTCTCAGTCTTTTCAAAGCAATCTTCACAATACGCTCTCCCATTCTTGGGAAACATTTTCCCGCATCTACCACATATTTCATATGCCATAAAATCACCTCATTTAAACTATATAATTTGTAATAAGCACTTCAACTGTAGAATTTTTATCCCTGTTTTTAGTTTGATAATTGGAATTTGAATAGTCATTGTTTAAGTAATGAACTATATACTTATCTTTATTTGAAATAATCCAATTGTATAAAATTTCATTTTTCTTATTCTTACTTTCCATGACGTTTGATAGAGCAAACTTTATTCCTTTTGAATTCAATTTGTCTAAAAACCTTAGCAAATCCTTTTCATGTTCTTTGCTCCATCCACCTTGCTCATTGTAACTGGCGGTAGTTATTAAATAAGGAGGATCTGCGTAGACAAAGCTCAAATCTTCAACTTCCTCAACACTGATATTTGAAAAATCTTTTGCAATAAATTCATAATCTTTTTCATGAATTCTATCAATAAATTTAATGAGCTTTTCTCTCATTTTAATATTAAAATCTCTTTTCCCAACAGGTAAATTAAATTTACCCCTTTTGTTGAATCTAATTTGATTGTTGAAACTAAATACTATCAATACATAAAAAATCATATCATAATAAAAACTATCTTCCCTTCTTTTGTTGTATATATCTCTCAAATGCAGATATCTTTCCTTGTTGTATTTCCCAAGTCCACTACTACTGCTAGAACCATAATAGCTATAGCCATGCTTTGACGAATTGGACAATTCAAACTTTTCTATGATAGTATCAATTTCATTTAAAATTTCATCTTTTTCATGTTCTTTAAAGGCATTTAAGAGCCTTATGAGGCTTAGCTCTTTATCAACAAATTTCACATTCTTGCAATCTACATTTATTCCCACATTACATCCACCACAAAAAAGATCCATCATATTGTCTATATTTTCTGGAAACAGTGGTTTTATCTGATCCAACAATTTATACTTTCCACCAGTATAATTTAGCGGTGAAGCTACTATGTCAAAGGTTTTGCATAAAAACAATCTTTCTTTATGATCATCAATTCTAGATTTTCCAGCAGTAAACGCACCATAGTCCTTTTCAAATATTTGAACTTCTCCTCTTTTTCTTAAAATAGAAAGTATTTCTTTATCGGTAATCCTAGCATTTGACCTATCATGACCTTTGTTTCCCATATTGCTATAAGATATAAGAATATATTTAACATCTAATTTCTCAATTAAATCTTTAAAAACTTGAGGAGCTCTCCTTGTACAATAGCTACTCTTTATATTTTCTCGATTCATCTTAGCAGCTACACCAAAAACTTCAGGTTTTTCCCATCTTGCAACATTTTCTAGAAGATGATAAGCATCTGAATACTGCCTGGAATTGTAAGGAGGATCAACATAGGCTATGTCAGCTTTCACATTTCTTACAAGTTCATTAGAATCTGTATTGTAGATTTGATTTTTACCCATATTTTCTTTTATATTTGGAAACTTAAGCACCAATTCATCATTATATTCTTTCGTTTTCCTATAGGCATCATAATGCCCACAGGTACTTGCAATTCTATCTATGGCATATATAAGGGAAGATATGAGTATACATTCTTCTCTTTTATTTATCTCTCCATTTTTAGATAGAATAGCAATTTCTTCTCTTATGTATCCAATTTTTTTGGAAGCTTCCTGACTAAAATACTTTCCTCCAAAATTTTCAGACATATAATTCTCTTCTTTTATAATAGAAATATTGTTCCATTTGTCTATAATTCTCATAAGCTTTCCTTGGTTAAACTCATCATCACTAAAAAAAGCATAATGGATGACATAATTGCTATATAATAAATCATTAGTTATCAAATTAAATTCCCTAAAAGCATCAGCCACCACTCCAGTACCACTAAAAACATCAAAAAAAGAACTACAATTTTCGCAATTGTCTTCTACAACTTTTTTTATAAAGGGAATAAGTCTATACTTATTCCCCAAATACCTTCTATTGTTTAATTCAAAATATTCTCCTCTCAATTCTATCACCTTTTTTTCACTTTACCATTGTTCTTATTATACCTAAAGTCAAATAGCTAGTAAAGTGCAGTTTCCCTTCACAAAAAAGTAAAGGCCCTATATAATGTAGAGCCTTTACCGATCAATCATATTTTTCAGGTTTGTATTGCTTTGGCAATGCTTTAATTAGAAAATATACCAATAGACATGAACCAATTTTATCTAGCAAATTATTTATTATTTTAGGTATAAAAGAGGAGACAAAGATACTATTTCCACTTTCCTTTAACCAAATAAACAAGAAATCAAGACCTGTCCCTGTCAAGCCTCCATATACCCATATGCCAATAGGAGTTCCTATCAGTGGGCAAACAATACTCAATATAAGTCCAGTAATAAGAGCTGTTGTGAAATTAAATTTAAATTTTCTACCTATAAATCCAACTATAAGACCAACTGCTACGCTGACTATTAAAAAAGGAATATCTTTAGGACTAAAAATAATTCCAGTAAGTAAATTTGTAAGTCCACCTACTGCTGCTCCATACCAAGGTCCAAAGTAAACTGCTATGAATATAGTACCTATAGTATCTAAATAAAGCGGCAATTTCAAACCACTAGTCACTATGCCCAAAACAATATTTAGAGCTATTGCAATAGCACACATAAGCATAATATTAAGCTTTTTATTTCTCATTTTTCCACCTCCTAAGATCATTTCCATTCTAATTATAATTTCATTTGCTTATAAACTCCAATTGATGTTTTGAATACGTGAAAATGCGTTCATTATATTTATCTATAGTGACACTAGTTAAAGATATATGATACAATTAAATGGAAACAATTTTAAATTGGAGCTGATTTTATGGAAAGAGGAAAAAATCTTGTATTAGTAAGTCATTGCATATTAAATCAAAATAGTGTAGTAAAACCATTAGCAAGGGCTAGAGGTGCCTTCCCTATTGTCAACAAACTTTTAGAATCTGGAGTAGGAATTATACAACTTCCTTGCCCAGAATTTAAATATCTAGGTCCCGAAAGAAAACCCATGACTAAAGAAGAATATGATACCAAGGAATATAGAAGACTATGCAAGGAACTTTTTCTACCAGTTCTATCCGAATTAAAACAATACATATCTTCTGACTATGAAATTCTCGGCATCATCGGAATAAATGAAAGTCCCACTTGCAGCATATCAGGAAAAAGAGGAGTTTTCATGCAAGAGATATTTAAAATATTAGAAGAAGAAAATATATATTTGAAATACTTTGAAATTCCCACTGACTACAGCGAAAAAAATAACTATATAAAATCTTTTCATTTTATATGATATAATCATGAATTAATCCACAAGTAACCTCTGCTTATATATTTAAATCTGGGTATACATTGTGGAAATGGGTATTATTATAAAAAAGGAGTGTGTATATATGAATAAACTATTTTCACATATTAATATTAAAAATCTTGAATTAAAAAATCGTATTGTAATGGCTCCTATGTGTATGGTCATGGCTGATGAAAAGGGATATGCCAAAGACTGGCATGAAATTCACTATGCTACTCGTGCCATAGGAGGCACTGGGCTTATAATTTTAGAGGCAACAGCAGTAGAGAGCAGAGGCAGAATAAAAGATGGAGATTTGGGAATTTGGGACAATTCTCATATAGAAGGATTATCAAAAATAGTAAACAGTTCCAAAGCCCTTGGAGCAAAAGTTGGAATCCAATTAGCTCATGCTGGAAGAAAATGTACAGCAAAATCTGAAACCATCATTGCTCCATCTCCTATAGCTTTTGACGATAGCTACTCTACTCCAGAAGAAATGACCAAAGACGATATAAAAGCTGTGATAAATTCCTTTAAAGAAGGAGCCAGAAGGGCTAATGAAGCTGGTTTTGATGCTATTGAAATACATGGAGCTCATGGGTATTTGATAAATGAATTTTTATCTCCCCTTACCAATAAAAGAAGAGATGAATATGGAGGCTCTCTAGAAAACAGAACCAAATTCTTAATAGAAATAATAAAAGAAGTCAAAACTGTATGGCCTGAAAACAAACCTATAATATTGAGAGTTTCCGGTGAAGAATATGCAGAGTCCGGAAATCATCCAGAAGATTTGGTAAATATCATAAATCTAGTAAAAAATGAAGGTATAGATATAATAAATGTAAGCTCTGGAGGAGTAGTTCCTGCTGATATTGATATATATCCTGGATATCAAGTGACCTTTGCAGAAACAATCAAAAAAGGAACTGAACTACCCGTTATCACTGGAGGATTAATTACAGAACCAGAAATGGCTGAAGAAATTCTTAAAAACAATAGAGCAGATTTCATATTCTTAGGAAGAGAATTGTTGAGAAATCCTTACTGGCCTCTAGAAGCTGCCAAAAAACTAAATCAAGACATAGAATGGCCTTATCCCTATAGAAGGGCTAAAAATTAACACTTATAAAATGGGACGAAAGCAACAAATTCGTCCCATTTTGTTTATCATAGTTTTTGAGACAGTGAGAACCGTCCCCGTTGTAGCAAATTAGGAGCAGTATAGTACCCATGGAGCCCAGATATTATGCTGTTTTCTCCTATTCTAGTATATAATCCTGCAAATTTTTCATTATACAAAAACAGTCCAGTAATAGTTCCAAACTCTTTTATTTTCAACTTGCCATCTTCAAACACCACAAATTTGATTTTATATGGCTCAAAGAATTCTTGAAACAAATAATCTTTCCCAAAAACCTCATCCAATTTTTTGCTCCAATCCTCATAAGTAAAATCCTTTCCTGCATAAACACCTTTGGAACCATAGGAATCCTTGGGTTTCAATATATAATCATCTTTGTGCTTTAACACCTTTTCATATACACTCCTACTTCCCTTAAATTCTTCAGTATATGGAATATGCTTTTTAATAAAATTTCTTTCTTCATCTGTCAAAAACTCTAAAGTATCCTCATCATAGAGTATCTTAAAAATTATCTTATTGTGCATTATTTGAGACTTCATAGAACCAATCATGCAAACTGCCCCATTCCTATACGCTTCTATCAAATCACTTATTTCAGAGCTTTTCTCTATAAATTCCCTCGTAACTATTCTCCTATAAATCATATCTATATTCATATCTTCATAATACAATTTCCCATCAATATATTTTAATTCCCTGGGATCCACTATTTCCGCCCTATAACCTCTTTTTATATAAGCTTTCTTGAATTCCTCAAATTCATAAGGAGTTCCACTTTCTTTAAAATCCACAATTGCCACATTGGGCCTAGCAATTGCATTGTTATATTTCTTAAATATATCTATACTTTCGTCCACCCATTTATATATGAGCTCAAAATATTCTATATCATATTTTTCCCTCATCTTTTTTACTGCTTTTGATTCTAATAGTATTCTTGCCAGTGTATTGTCTTCATTCATAGCTGAAGAACCATCTGTATTAAACTCACAAAATTTAAAATCATCATTTCCACCATAGAAAATATCAAATCTTCCTATGGGAACATTTATATCATATCCTTGATCCATAAGTATTAGTTCTTCCAACAATTGGGGATATCCAAATTTTTTTCTGTATTGGGGAGATTCTATATACTTTTGAGTCACTTTATCTGTTATAGACATAAGAATTCTTCCTATCTCATTGAATCTTTCAACATCGGATTGTGTATAAAATATAGGCTCATATAAAAAAGGCACTGGCTCACCCTTATATATAGCTGTTGAATTGGCAACAGCTTCTATAGCCTTTTCATAATCATCACGATATTTATCCACATCTTTCTTAATTATATCTATATACTCATCAGTTAATCTCTTCATGTCCATTGTCCTTCACCTCAATTAAATTATTCAAAATACACCAGTCCAATGCTTTCTTTTTACCTAAATAAGCTCTTTTCTCTGTTTTCCCTCTTGGAGTCATCTTTTCATTAAACATTTCTTCCAATGGCAAAATATACTTCAACTCATTTTCTCTTAAGCCACTCTTAGAAAGTTCTATAAGCCTTTTGCCTATTTCATATACAGTTTCATCTCTTAACTTCCCATAAAGTCCCTTTTCAACAATATCCTTTTTAGCCTTATTTACATCTTCTATACTTATATCATCAACATATTCATATATTTTGTTTAAATTTTCTTCATCATATATAATGCCCTTCCATAGTGCAACTGCTGAAAAATTCAATGGATATGGTACCCCATCCATCATCCTTATTTCTATATACTTTTTTGCTCTTACATCTGGGAAAAACATAGTGAGAATATGTTCTAATTCCTGTGTAGAATATTTATCTGGATCAAATATATCTTTGGTAAGTTTATCTTTAGTAAAATAAACTTCTTTTCCATTATCAATAAATATTGGAGGTCTATTTAATATATATTCTGCATATTTTTCATATCCAAAAGACTTATCCAAAGCCACATCTACAATTCCACATCTATCTTTGTCACAGTTTTCCCATATATATGATCTTAAACTTGACTTATCCCATACACCACCTTCAAAATAATAAGCATTGTCAAACATTTGGTATATAACTGGAGAAATCGCACTAGCTACCCTGAACTTTTTCACAAAATCCTTTTCACTATTATAATCAACAGACAATTGTAGTGAAGCTGTTCCTTTCATCATATTGTGAGCATGGGTTCCCTTGTCTTTAAAATATTCATACATATATGAATATCTCTTTTTAGGTATAATTTTTATATCGGAAATACTACTTTCTGGTTGATAACCAGTAGTGATTAATGCTTGATTTTTTCTATCAAGAATAGGAAGCACTTCATTTAAAAAATTAAAATAATCTCTTTCTAAATCAAAAATATGCTTTTCTGGTCTTATGCTTAACTCAAACTGGCTGCCTGGTTCAAGGGTAATAGTCGTTCCATTCTTTTTAAGTCCAAGAATATTGTCCCCTTCATAAATTCCCTCCCAGCCATATTGCAACATTTGCTCTAATGTATCTACCGTACCTTTTTCTTCATAATATGAAATAGTTCTAAAGCTATCTTTATCTATAATGAAATGCTCAATTTCCAATCCCATTTTAAAATCTTTAATTTCCTTTTCATTATCCTCAAAATATTTAGCAATTGCTTTTACTTGTCTTTCATAATCCATTTAAATCATCTCACTTTCAATAGACTAATATTATATATACCCATAAAATTAGATAAAAAAAGTATAATTTCCCCCATAAAAAAACAATAGTCTTAATGATAAAACTATTGTTTTTTGCTACTATGCTATATAGTTTGTAGAATTTGCACAACACCTCAATCTCCTTGTGTCATTACCAAGCCCCACAATATTTAATAGTTGTACTTGCATTTTGTGTCCCCATTTTCATACATTCTTTAATTTCCTTCCCGCTCAAAACGCCAAACAAAAATCCTGCTATATAGGAATCTCCTGCTCCCATAGCATCTACTACTTCACATGGAATAGCCTTCTCATATACGAACCTTGTACCATCATAACATATACTTCCCTTTTCTCCCAAGGTCACAATGATCAATTTAGGACCTTTTCTATAATTCTTTTTTATATATTCCCTTATAAAACCATCATCTCCACCATCATAAGAAAAAAAAGCATAATCCACATCATAAATTGTCTTTTCAACAATAGGAGAATCCAATTTGTTTGCAAAATCAAAGGCAATGGGAATACCTCTTTCCTTTATTTTGTAAAGGTCTTCTTCAATCATTCCCCACAATCCTGAAACAACCATGTCATGAGCTTTAAAAAACTCTATGTCCTCGTCACTAATTTTAAAATCTTTCATGACTCCTTCTTCATAATCTCCCAATATCCTCTCTCCACCTACAAGCTCCACATGAGTAATAGCAGTTTCCCCAGGAAGAATTTTTATATTAGAAACATTCACACCCTTGTTTCTAATAGCATCTATCATAAACTTTCCATACTCATCATCTCCTACTACACCTGTATAAGAAGCTTCTCCCCCCAATCTTTTGAAATAAACCGCTACATTGACAGGATTGCCTCCTGGAAATGCTTTCTCGAGATTTTCATATAAATCTATACAATTGTCACCAACAGCAGCAATTTTCATTTTGTCCATACCTCTCTTTCCTCATTGCTAATATTCTACCAATCCACCATAATATCTTCTATCATCTGGATTGTGATCCTTGTTTATTGAAAGATAATAATAGAAATATTCTAATGGAACAAATAGTATCAATGGATCAAGCATTGGATGTAGTCCACTATTGTAATCTTTAATATCAAATACAATTACATCTTCCGTAAACTTTTTCACAAATTTAATAGTTCTTTCTGTAGTATGTCTTGACTCATCATTTCCTAAAATAAATACATAAGGCACACCTTTCGCAACTACTTCCAAAGGACCATGTCTAAATTCAGCTGCATTTAGTACACTCCCATGAGTCCAAGTAAATTCAAGCATAGTTATAATTCCTTCTTTACATGCCAATGGCAAAAGGGGCCCAGAAGCTACTGTATATATAAAAGACCAATTACTTGCTCTAGTAGCCAATTCTTTAGATTTTTCCTCTGTAGAGATTACCAATTCAGCTAAAATATCAGGTAGTTTCTTCATATCTTCCAATATAGAATCTATTTCTTTGTGAGTCCCTTTTAAGTTCATGTATTTACAAGCAATATAATAGCTAACCAAAAGATGCATTTCCCATATACATTCTCCACCATATCCAAAGACATTTTCTGCTGCAGCAGCCAATTTGGAACCAGTAAAATTGCGAGTCACTCCTAAAGTCAATGCTCCTCTTTTTCTTGCAATGCGGATAGAATTTACCACTTCTTCTGTTTCTCCAGAATCTGAAACCCCTATGACCATTGTATTTTTATCTAATTTAAACGGGGTATGATCTAAAAAATCAAATCCACTAAAAGCACTACA
Source organism: Sporanaerobacter acetigenes DSM 13106 (assembly GCF_900130025.1). NCBI lineage: Bacteria > Bacillati > Bacillota > Tissierellia > Tissierellales > Sporanaerobacteraceae > Sporanaerobacter > Sporanaerobacter acetigenes. The sequence continues at coordinate 260,710 of NZ_FQXR01000002.1, forward strand.
TGGGATATCAGAGTATTTGTCAAACAGCATCTTTCCAGTTTGACAGGCACATAGTGGTGAACCACAAGCTACAAAATAAATCCTGTCTATGTCCCTTTCTACCATTGTATTTATTATTTCATCTAATTTTGGAAAACCACTTTCCATCAAATTTTTAACTTCACTGACCATATTTTCAGTCACTAAAAAATCAACTTTACTCTTATCAAGATTTAACATATGTATTCCTCCAATCCTTTCCCATGGCAAGGGGAAAACACAACACCTCTGTCCCCTTGTGTTTGTCATAATCTAGCTCAATTTCTAAATTTCTATCTCCTATAATCATAATCCAAAAAATATTATTTGCCAAATTTATAGCTTGAATTCTATCATCAGCAATATTCATACTCTGACTGGATATTTCACTGGTTTCTGAAGTTTTAATACTTAATCTATCGCAATTTTTCGTAAAAATAATATATACTTTTTCTACTTTTTCTTTTTCCACAACTTTAACCAATGGCTTTTCAAGAATTGCCGATAAAAAATCCTTAGACTCATATAAAATATCCGTATGATTTCCCTCAAGTACTACACTTTCCCCACCTAAATTGCCCAATGTACTAAAGGTAGTCACCGTTCCATCTCCACAATTTGTTTTATACACTCTTATAGGTTTCCCATCTTCCCATTTGACCTTGTCTTTATTATTCTCATCTATTAAAAATTCCTTATTGGTATAAATTCCTTCTCCGCTTACAATAAATAATTTATCTTTTTTTATAGTTTTCTCTTCCAATCTATTTAAAAACACATTGTTTACAGACATGTTTTTTATAGGAATATCCTTTCTCATCCCATTTTTTTCATAAAACAAATAATTCCCATATCCATAGCTAGGCAACAAATCCCTCACAACTGGGAACATTTTTCTTAAAGCCTGTATATGATTTATACTTTTGAATAAATAATAATAAAGCATAAATCCAATTTTTAGTGCATTATAAAAAACATTGTTCTCTATTTTGGAATAAGGAAGTTTCCCTCCACTCCAAAAATAATAAGCATTCACAGTGCCTAAATTTGGAGTACCAATCATTATCAATTTATCAACTGAAAAAGGATTAAAATAATTCATATAAGCCCTTCCCAGCAATCCTCCTAAACTGTGCCCTATAAGTATTACCTTATCCTTTTTAGTCTTTTCTTTGATTTTTTCTATATCTAAAAACAAATACTTATCTACTGCTTCTAATACAGGCTTCTTCCAATCATAATAAGAAATAAACAAATTTGAACCTTCTATATAACCCATTGCATTTAATATTTCGATAAAAGGTCTATAGGCCTTTTCTGCAAATCCAAAAGAAAATTCTCCCGTCCCTTTTATCACATCATCACCCAATGAACCAAAAAGTCCTGGTATAAAAACAATAGGATAATCCATAACCTACACCCTCCTTATTGCTTTTATACCAGGATATTCATTATACCTTGTTTTTATAAATCAAATCTTCATATTCATTTATAAATACAAGACGTTGCCCAAAGTCACCATATATTTTTTGCAAATATATTTTCTTGTAACAGTAAATATTTCTAAATGTCTATTACTAAAACTTTTTCATTACACATATATAAAATTTAACTGCTTCTATAACTTTATTTGATGGTATTCTTTCATTGTTCCCATGTATAAGTTTTCTTTCTACAGAATCAAGCTCCATTGCTGAAAACCTATAAACATTTTCACTAATTTGGGTATAGCTTCTCGAATCACTACAAGCCAACATCAAATATGGAGAAACTATAGTTTCTGGCCATACTTGTCTTACACTTTCCTCCAACAAATACCATGCCTCAGTATTAATTTCAGAAAAAGGATTAACTTTCACAACCTTCAATGCTTCTACAGACACTTTATCATCTTTAATACGTTTTTTTAATCCATTTATTATACTATCTTCAGTATCTCCTTCCATTATTCTCACATCCCCTTCAATACTTGCATAAGGCGGGAATACATTGACTGCTTTACTTGCCTCCATTTTAGTTAATGCTATTGTAGATCTAAATAATGCATTTAATTCTCCTCCCTTTTTCCTCGTTATAAGATCTAAAAGAGGCCTGAAAAAAGAAATATTGGCAAATATAATCTTTAACCCAAATGTTGAATGACGTCCTAAGATGTTGAACATATCTTTTGCCGGTTCAGATAAGTGATATTTAAAAGGATTTTTTTCTATTCTCACAACACTTCTAGCTAATCTTCCAATAGGAGTAATTGCTGGTGGAGAAGAGGCATGCCCTCCTTGAGTTTTCGTAGATATTTTAACATGCATTTTCCCCTTTTCTCCAGTACCTACAAGAGCACATTTCCCCTTGACCCCAGGTATAGCCCCTTCAACAATAGCACCACCTTCATCTAACACCATAAATGGTTTAACTCCATTGCTTTCCAAAAAACTAACTATACTCTCTGTACTCCGTCCATCTATTTCTTCCTCTCCAGAAAATGAAAGATAAATATCATTTTCTGGTTCAAATCCATCTGATATCAATTTCTCTGCTGCTTCCATTATTCCACACAATGTTCCCTTTGTATCTAATGTTCCTCTCCCCCATATATAACCATCCTCAATCAGACCAGAAAAAGGTTCTTTTTCCCATTGTTTCTCATTTACAGGAACTACATCATAATGCGCCATAAAAACAACAGGTTTGTCTGATCTCTTACCTTTCCAATGATAAAGTACCCCAGTTCTACCAATATTATATAATTTGCATTTATTATTTACAGCTGGATATTTTTCTTTTAACAATTCTCGAAATTTTTCAAACTCTTTTTCGTCTTCTAAAGATTCATCCTTATAAGAAACAGTTTTGCACTTAATCATTTCAACAAAATTTTCTATTATTGTACTTTCATCTAGCTCAACATCAAAAGGCTCAACTTCTTTTTGCTTTAGCGGTTTGAACCTAATTGCCCTTATTATTAAAATCAAAAATAAAATTATCAATGCAAAAAAAATATATCTTAAAATTTTAATCATCTCCCCATTATAACTTTATTCTTTAAAGATAACCTTTTTTGTATAATATTCTTGATACAGAAAGAGCTACTATTGCTCCCACAGGAACCATGACACTAACTGCACTAGAAAGAGAAGGTATCGATATAAATAAAATAAGCATAAAAATTAAAGGAGCTGCAGCTATCTTCCAATTCTTGGAAACAAATACTACTGCTAATGCCCCAAACAATGATGGTAAAATATTTTCAAATGCTGGAGCTATAGCTTCCGATTCTAAAATTGGCCTAATTTTGGTTAAAAGTAAAACTCCAACAAAAATAATTATTGTAGTTACAATAGAAGAAACCGCTATTGATATGGTCGAAATAACTTCTCCTTCTTCTGTACCTGGTTTTACTTTAGCAGACTCCATAGCATTCAATGCACATGGCACTTTAAGATTTGTTAAATTTCCTGTAACAAAACCCAAATATGACCCTCCTGAACCAAGCATAGGAGCAAAAGTAAATGCTTCAATTGCCCCTACAGTCCAAAATACAGGTGCTACTCCCAATAATCCCTTTAGCAAAAATTTTGGTTCTGGCCATGCCTTATAATAAATGCTTACTGCTGTAGGATAAAGAATAAACATAAGTATCGCAAAAGAACACCAAGTTCTTCCCCATATATGTACGCTTTCATTATAGTCTCTCTTTTTCATCTTTTGCCCTCCTATCGAATCAAATTTGTAATTGGTACGGACAAAGCCATTGCTCCAATCATACTTATAGGCAATGCATAATCCTCTAACCACTTAGCTTTATGCACTTTGACAAAATAACCACATACTATCATGATTATGGAAGAAACAATCATCACAAAAACAGGTATCCAGCCTTCAAGCCCTAATTTAACATCTGAAAAAATCATACCTAAAAATGCCGATATCATTCCCATAAAAATTGATGTTATAAAAATTTCTCCCCATTTTTTATCTCGATTCTGGATTTTATTGATTCTACCTTGAATTTTCTTTAGAAAAAATGTCACAACTATAAGACCCGACAATATACCTAAAGTCATAACCCAAGCAATAGTAGAATATACTTTTGGATCTTCTATTGGTTGTGAAATTGAAATCCCTAGAGAAGCTGCAGTAGATGTAGCTGCTGGCAATTCATATGTCAATGCTCCTAAGACGCTTAATCTAAGCCACGGCAAAGCTAGTCCTAAAAATTTTGATAAGGTAATAACTCCCAAAATGATGGAAATAGCCGGTGCTATAGTAAATACCGCACTGCTTTTAACAATTCTTTTAAGTACTTCTACTTCTATTCCAAGTTCTTTAGCTCTTTTCCAAGCTTTTATCATAAAAAATATAGACTGCATAATAACAAATATGATAATTATACCTGCTATGGTGAAAAGGAACATACTGTTAGGATCAAATTGTCTCATTAAAGCACCTCCAATTTATTAAATCACATTAGTCTTATAAAAATCTATTCTATTATTTCACCTCCTAACATTCGAAATGTTTTTAATTGTGTCTATATTCTACACCTTTCTACAAATATCCTCTATTTTGTATATTATTTTAATTTCAAAGTAAAGACTTGCCCAAATTCCTCATAAAAAAACAATAGTCTTAATAATAAAACTATTGTTTTTTGCCACTATAATTCCTTTCCACAGGATTTACAAAATTTTGCATCCTCATCATTTAATGCACCGCATGCTCTGCATTTAATTTTTATTATCTCTTTTACCTCACTCTCACCTTTTCTACTGCTCATATCCTTAACCATATCAATATTTTCTATAGTATCATTTATCATTCCGCCTTTAGCTGCACTATAAGGTTTTAAATCTTCTCTAGCCTTTTCTGGATCTAATAGAAGTCCTGAACCTGCTGTACCTTCGGCACCAATACTCATAAGTATATTACCTACAATTATACAAATCATCCCAATCACTGGCCTTACAACAAAACTTGAAGGACTCATGGGTATCATATCTACAAAAAAGCTAGATATAAACAATATAAATCCAACAACCACAAGGACTAATCCTATATAATAGGTAAATTTTCTTTCTTTTGAAATTTTATTGGACATTTTCTAACCCCCTTATAGTCAACTTCTTTGCTATATTATATCACAAAAATCCTAGTTTAGAATCCACATAAAATTTGCGACAGTGAAACTACCGCATACTCATCTATTTTTTATAATGACTATCCTTATATCTTCATAAGATATATCATCTGGCAATGCATCTTTAATTGGCTTTAGTCTTTCTGCCCCTATTTCATTTATTATAGATAATATTCTTTCTTCCCTTTCTGAATCTACAAATCTAGACCAATCTACTGTTTGACCATTATTGTGACATTTTTCCAAATGTCCTAAAATAGTTCCCACTGTTAAATCCCTTTTATTAGCTATTTCTTCTAAAGATAATCCTTCTAAATAATAATCATAGGTATCTTTATTGTCCCCTTGAATTTTTCTTGGCACTTCTGTGACTTTTCGTTCTATTTTAGAATTGTCTATCCCTTTATTTTCAGTATAATTTTTAATAATTTCTATAAATTGTTCCCCATAGGATTCATATTTTTTAGTACCTACTCCTTTTATTTTTAAAAATTCCTCTCTGTTCTTAGGAAAATAGGTAGCCATTTCCTTTAAGCTGGAATCGTGAAATATAATGAATGGAGCTATGGAATTTTCTTTGGCTATTTCATATCTCAATTCCCTTAGTTCTTCAAATAATTCTTTCTCATAGTTTTCTTCAATATAATCTAAATCTACAGTTCTCCTTACATTGTTCTTTCTTTCGCTTAATTGTTTTATTTCAATTAAATCTTTTTTATGATAAACCTTATCCTCTCCATTTAACACTAAAGCTGACTTTTGTGTCAGTTTTAAAACTGGATATTCATCTGCCGTCATATGAATATAATCCATAGATACTAATACCATAATCATTTCCTTTATAGTAGCTTCTGTATATTCCTCCATAATCCCATAGGTGGATAATTTATCTAAACCTAAATCTAGTATTCTCTTATTTTTAGAGCCTCTTAGGATTTGTGCTATTATAGTAGAACCAAACTTTTCCCTTGCTCTATAGATACAAGATAATATTTTCTGAGCTTCTATAGTAATATCAACCATTTCTGATTGGCTTAGACAATTGCCGCAATTGTTACACTTCTCCTCTTCTATTTCCTCCCCAAAATAATTTAATATACTATTTCTCAAACATTCATTTGTATTGCAATAATCTATTAGATATTGAAGATTTGTATATAATAATCTTTCCCTTTCAGGCGAATAAGTACTATTTTGAATTAGATATTTTTGTTTTACAATATCCTGAGGAGAATAAAGCAATATGCAATCACTAGGTTCCCCATCTCTTCCTGCTCTACCCGCCTCTTGATAATAGGCTTCCATATTTTTAGGCATATTATAATGAATGACAAATCTTACATCTGGCTTGTCTATTCCCATTCCAAAAGCATTCGTAGCTACCATTATTCTTGCACGATTAAATATAAAATCCTCCTGATTTTGCCTACGAACTTCATCGTTCATTCCTCCATGGTAGGCTATGGCATCTATGTCTTTTCCCTGTAATTTTTTTGTTAGAGATTCTACAGTTTTTCTAGTAGCACAGTAGATTATTCCAGATTCCTCTTTGTAATTATTCTCAAGATAATCAAATAGATAATCAAGTTTTTTTCTGGGCTTTACTACCTGATAAAATAAATTAGGCCTATCAAATCCTATTATTGAAATCAACGGTTCCCTTAATCCTATTAAATCCTGTATTTCCTCTACTACCTCTTTTGTAGCTGTGGCAGTATAAGCAGACACTACTGGCCTATTATCTAGAGAATTAATAAATTTAGGTATTTCCAAATAACTAGGTCTAAAATCATGGCCCCATTGACTTATACAATGGGCCTCATCTATGGCTACCATAGATATATTTATTTCCTTTACTAATTTCGAGAATATATATGTATTAAGTCTCTCTGGTGCTATATAGATTATTTTATATTTATTTTCCCTTATTTCCCTCAATCTAGTGGCAAATTCCCCTTGATTTAGAGTACTATTTATAAAGGTTCCAGCTATTCCTATCTCTTTTAAGGAATCTACTTGATCCTTCATCAAAGATATTAGAGGAGATATGACTATAGTGATTCCGTCCATTAAAATTGCAGGAAGTTGATAACAAAGAGACTTCCCGCCACCTGTAGGCATTACCCCTAATACATCTCTTCCTTCTAAGCTTCCCCTAATTAATTTTTCTTGACCTTTTCTAAACTCTTCATAGCCAAAATAATCTTTCAATACACCATATATATCCATACCCATCCCCGTCCCCCTAAATTTTCTAATCCAGTTTAAAATATATTATACCACTATTTCATGACACAAGGGTACAGTTCTCCTGTGTTGTTCATAAAAAGAGTTAGAGGAAAATCTCCTAACTCCTTTGATATATTGTGATTCCAACTCTATTGCTATGGACAAGTAAAGCTTCAATATTTATATTTTTCCCTACCAAAGCTAAATCTATATCAGATCCATTTTTATAGTTTCCTTTTGCTCGAGAACCATAAAGCACTACTTTTTCAATTTTCTAATTCTTCCATCTTGATTCTTAACTTTTCAAACTGTTCAAAATATCGACCTTTCACAAGAGTAATAATATCATCTGCTATACTTTCGTCAGTTCCATTACATATTGAAGATGGCTAAGTGTTTAGCAGCATACGCATATATATTATGTCATAAAAAAATCCCTTCGAACTCTTATATTTCTAAATCAGATCTGCATATCTAAGTTTAGAATCCACATCAATGTCCATTTCACTTATGGAATTGTAGATTAGAACCTTCAAATATCCTATAGGATTTCTAATCTCCCGCATTCTACTAGCTTCTTTAAATTTATTCACAGCATGTTCTATAGCAAAAAAATTCAACCGTTTGACATCATTTTCAGCTATTTTAGCCGGAATATAATTGTCCCCAATTTTTATTCTTTTGCTATTTTCAATATCAAGTAGCAATAGCTTTATAGCATGATCTGCTGCTACTTGATACTTTTCATCTATAGCATGGAGTTCACAATTTTTTATGATTTTTTTGTACCTTTCCTGAAAATCTTCATAAGATGGGTTTCTTCCATCAATCCCTCTATCGTCTTTTAACAATTTTTCGTGATAGATAGATTGATTAGAAATCTCTGTAGAAGTCTTTGTAGTAATCTCTGGTAATGGTGAGTTCATATTGGTTCTTTCCATTGGTTCATTTTGTATATCATTGTCGTCTCCTTTTGAACCTATCATAGTATCATTTTTATCCAATGTAGCATCATTTTCTTCATCTTTTATCATCTTTTCAAGCTCTTCATAATTGATGGTATACCAAAGGGTCCTATCCATTTGATATACATTAAAATTGTCAACTATTATCAAATTCATATCTCTTAACCTTTTGAAAGTTCTCTTTATAGTTGAATTGCTCCAAAAAGGAAATTCCTCATGCCACTCATCAATAGTATTGTAAGTCCAGTATCTTCCCTCGTGAAAATTTCTATTGTTTTTCTTATTTATCTCAATCCAATAATGCACCTGCTGCAATATTAAAGCCTCATTTAGTCCCAATACTACTGCCAATTCTTTATCTAATACCAATGGATGTAGATTTAAAATTGTCATATCAATATCCCCCTTTTTCTTCAATACTCTAGTATCAATATATAATTGAAGAAGAATTTTGCAAAATGAGGACTTGGATAAAGTCAACATAAAAATAAGCCCTACTTTGCGTAGAGCCACTGTATATTAATATTATCACCTTATCCTTATTCCAATAAATCAAATAAACAATATTCATTTTTAAATATCAATTTATTATTGTCAAACAACTTACTTATAATTACCTCTTCTGCAGAACCCTCTGGTATCCATATTACATGACCTGTTTTTAATGACTCTTCTAACTTTAAATATTCTTGCATATATATTCCTCTAATGCTTTGATATTTAATGCTTTAGGTGCTGTTCCTTTAATATAATTTGAAAGTATAACATCACTCTTTTTCAATTCACTTCTTTCTATCACTTTTGAATACCTACGGATTTCTGTAAAATAGTTCTCGTTTCTAACTAACACATATATATTATCCATTCTATAAAATGAATCCAAAACTTCTGCATAATGTGTTGTAAAAATTAGGCATGCACCTCTTTTATTTATTTCTTTATTGTTGAATATATTAATAATCATTTTCACTAATTCCTTATTCAGATGATTTTCTAGTTCATCTATTATCAAATATCCGCCATTTCTTAATGCAGTCATTGCATTTCTTATGATTTTTTGACCTTTTATAGTTCCAGATGATATAATTTCCTCCAATCCAATAACACTTGATTGAATTTTAACTTCGCTATTTTTAAATTCTATATCAACTCCATCCTCTCCTTTAATTTTCTCAAGCCTTTTAAGATTTTCATCAAAAACATTTAAAACACTTTTATCCACTATCCCTTGGACAGGATTTATTTTATCTTTGAAATTCTCAAACATCGTATTTACTGTAGCTCCTGAATCTTTTGTTGCAGTAATAACAATACTATTGTCATCTTTTAGCATTCCTAGCAATTTTCTATCTAATTTACTTCTTCTCTTTTCTGTACAGTTTTCATTTTCTGTGAAATCAAATATATTGCTCTTAGAAGTAACATTGGATTTTGCCTTACTCTTTAATACTTCATCCTCATAATAAAAATATACTTCCCCTTCTATGTTTCTTCTATATTTTATTTTAGACTCTAATTTAAACATCTTATTATCTTTATAAAAATATACTGTCATAATTATCCCATTTTTTTCAGTTTCCTCATTTAAAAACATTGGTGGTACCAAATTGCCTTCGTTCAATCCCTTATGATTTAGCACTACTTCCATAGCTAGATTTAACAATTTAATTGAAGTAGTTTTCCCCACAGCATTAATACCAATAATAGACATAGTTTATTGTTTAAAAGTATAATGCAATTATATTTTTCATAGGTTCCAAATGATTTACACTACTTAAAAATACTAGCTGTATATTATACTATATACTATTACAGAAAATTCCATGCTTTTAAGCAACCTCTATTTCTACAATTTTTAAATCACAAACGGCAAAATTTAAAAGAGCTAGAGGAAAATCCTTCTAGCTCTTTTAAATATATTAAGGTAAGGTTCGAATGAATTCGAACCTAAGGTGAATAGTAGCATGTAGCTTCGATTTCAATCGAAAGTTTCCACTAGGGGTAATATTTAGCAAAAATTGCAGTTATATATGCAATAAATAAAAGTTGCACATATAACTGCAAGTATAATACGATGCCATCAAATACCTACATCTATCTTTTGGTTACTACTATATCACTTTTATACGATAACAAAGTTCCTATATTTTCTTTCCACAGGACTTCTTCATCTTTTAAACAAAAAGTATTATACTTAAAAAATTAGTTCTTTTCATATCAAACTTTTTTTAAAAAAACCTTCCAAAATAGCCTATATCCTTATTTTCTAATTTTCCAATTATAGTAGCCCTGTCTAAAAATAAATTTCTCATTTCACAGCTTGTCTCTGGCAACAAAGTACATGAATGACAAGCTGCTAAGTTTAATGAATTTAGACCTTGTCCCCCCGATTGAATACATAAAGGATCGGATGAACACCATCTAGCTTGATCTAATGCCTTTTTAATGGTCTTTTCTAAATTTTTTCCTCCGCCTTGACTTACCAACCCACCTAGACTCCCTTCTGAATCTGGAGATGCAGTATATATTAAAACTCCCTCCATTTCATACTTTCTATTTTCATAGACTTGAGTAGTATATATACGTTCTTTTAATGCAGAAGCTGAATACCCACATTGCAAAGTTATTTGTCTGATCAATAGATGAGAAAATGTATGAAGTAGAACATACCTAGGAGAAAATTTATTGCATTTAAATTTAGCTCTTTCCTTATTATGCTCCAATATTTCTATCCTTTTTATAACTTGGTCATTTTCTTCCCATTTTCTTATCCTTTCTTTATTAAATTTGATAAATATACCTTCACCCCAAAATTCAACTGCTGGCAACCAGTTTTTTCTTTTATTGCTTAAAGGTGCTACCTTGCTATTATCATTTTCAAATTCATCGCCCGGCTTTATTCTTCTAAACCCAGTTAAAACTACTACTTCTTTTATCTTCTTTGCCAATACTATCTGATCAATATACCCTATTAGCGATTCAGGAATTTCTTCTGTTTCCGTAACAAAATCCAAGCTATTATTATCGCCCAAGGAAAAAGCCTTATATTCATCCATCATTATATTCGCCTCAGATTTTGGGCTATCATCCTTATAATTATTTATACGATATATTATCTGCTCCTTTATTTCTTCTTTAGAATATTTAAGCTTTTTACCTATTTGGCTAAATTCTATAAAAAATTGTAATTTGTTTTCATCTTTTATATCTAATTCTCTAAGCTGACTATCATACTTGTTTAATTCCTTTTGAATAGCATCGCTCCAAGGTGGAATAGACAACGCACTTATAAGATTAGGATAATATATATTGGTACTACCTCGTTGAACTGTTCTAAGTGGCTCTGTGCATAAATTTTTATCTTTATCTCTTAACCATGGTCTATTTCCACTACACGGATATCCTTTCAATGAATTCTTTGAAAAACTATATTTCATGCTCCTACTTCTCCCACAGGTTTTACACCATATTACAATACTATCAAGTCCTCCAGTTTCTTTCCTATAAAACAAACGTAAATCTGGATTTTCACAATCAGTTTCTCCCTGATGAACCCACCAATCATAAGGAAAATCTTCTATATGCCCATTTTCACAGGCTACAACAAATCTTGAAGGAATTAAACTTCTATTTCCACATATGGGACACTTCAATACATTGTTAAACTTAAAAATCTTATAGTTCCCAATCTTACCACAACTTTCTCTTGAACATATTAAAGTTTCTGGAAATCGAAAAGCCGGTATATCTCTTGACTTTGCATAAGGATTACTTAATGTTTTATCTTGAGTTTGTGGTTTAACAAAATAATCTACTTCTAATAATTTTTGAAGATTGACTTCCTGTATTATATATTCTTCATCATGCTCATTTTTCCAAAAATCTGTTCCAGCTATTATCACAGAAGCTTTGGGGAGATCTACCAATGAACCACAGCCAAAAGTGGTTATCATTTGAGTCTGTCTAACTTCACCTACTACTTTTTTTGTTTTCTTTTTATTTGAATACAAGTTCATTCTAATCATCCTCCAAATATATATTACATTGAAGATCAACATTCCTCATGGAATTTAATGTCCTAAAAGCAACATCTTCCTCATGGCTTGTCCCCAAAAGAGGCTTCCCTCTTCCATATTTATCATAGGATAAAACTTCACTGTTTTTTACCTCAGTTTCCCAAAGCTCTTTAATCATTTCTATTTCTTCTATAGTTTCATAATAATCTTTTGTTTTTCCTACAACTTTTTCTGCTCTTTCTATTATATAGTCTTCTATTTCTTTTAGATTTTCATCATCAGCCCTAAAATTATCTGCATCATCCCTTCCCCGTAAATAAGATACAGTTTGACGACACATGCTTATATACGTAGCATGTAATGCCTTATTTCTTGCTCCCATAGAAAAAGGTGTCAAACTATTTGGCTCTACATATTTATATATGGACGAATGGAAATCATTAAATTGTTCATAATGAGATCTTTCTCTAGTTCTAGATGTATTATATATAACCACTACCAATCCTGGGTTTTGTCTACCTACTCTGCTAGAAGCTTGAATGTATTCTGAATTAGATTTAGGCTGACCAGTCATAGCCATTAGCCCTAGCCTATCTATATCTATCCCTACAGATATCATATTAGATGCTAGTACATAGTCAAAAGCATTAGAATCATCTTCTTTATAGCTATTCTCTAGCCCCTTTAATATTTCAGCTATCTTGGCTGAACTTTTCCTACTCGTTAGTTCTTCTAAAGTATCACATCTCTCTTTAGATGTAAAAGTTGGAGTCAAATCTTTAAATTTTTTATTGTATAAAAAAGAATATCTTTCTTGAACATTGTCATATACCTGATTTACTGCCGCACCTAGTTCTCGCAAACTATTAAAATATCCAAGTATAGTCCAATAATTATCTATTACTTCAGGTCTATATCCCGCGTCTATTAAATATCTAGTTGCAAATTGCAAACATCCATATACTCTTATCAATATAGTTGTAGGAGTTTTACTTGGGGATAATATGCCTATATATTTTCTTCCAGGCTTTTCTTCTAAATTTGCCTCTATTGCAAAATAGGAATCTTTAATGTCTATTCCTTGAGAAGGGAACAATCTACAATCCCTACCATATAAGGCCAATACTTGGGACTCTGCATTCCCAATGGTTGCCGTAGAAGCAATTAACTTTGGTTTTTTACTATCTTTCATACAAAAATAATCTATAGCTGTCTCATATAATCCAGTTATAGTTCCCAAGGGTCCTGTAATCAGATGAAGTTCATCTTGTATTATAAGTTCTGGAGAATCATAATCTGTATTAATTCCAAATATATTCCCCATTTTAGGCTCCCATGTCATTCTTGCAAACTTATCTACTGTAGATATAATCAATGTTGGTTTTTTCTCATATATATCATCATCGATTAAATAGATGGGCGCCCCTCTATTGTTTCTACACTCACTATTAGGGCAGTATATTGTCATTCCATCTTCGTTTATCATGTAATCAGATGGTTTAATCTGACTACCACATATAGGACATTCTAATAATTGGCAAGGGTTTCCATCCCCCTCTTTTAATACATTAAGCCCATCAGAATTTATTTTATCTAAATTTATTCTAGCAACATCTAAAGTATTAGGAGTCATCCCGCTTCCTACAAATAATCCAATACTAATTTTTTCTTTTCCTAAAAGCTCTTCTTTTTCTTCTCTTATCTCATCACAACAACAAATTAGAGCCGCAGCTCTCTCAAATTGTTGTATAGTCAATAATCTAAGAGTATATCTCATAATAACCGTTACCCCTGCTCCTTTGTCTTTATACTTTATTCTCCTTAAAAATATGACAAATGCAGCTACTCCCAAATAGGCTTCAGTTTTCCCTCCACCTGTAGGAAACCAAAGTATGTCAACTATATTCCTATAATCACTATTTTGATTAGCCATAGAATCAATTTCTAACAATATAAATGCTAATTGAAATGGATACCAGTTTATTTCTTCATAGTTGATATTTTTGCCTTTTTTCTTTAAATAATAAACCCTTTGCCTTAACATGGCTTCATTGGCTAGTTGAAAAGCAGAAAATATATCCTTGTCCTCCAACAATTCTATCCCTTTTTTTATTCTATTAGATGTTTCTTTACACATTTTAAGATTCTTTATAGCCATATGTTGCAGCCTATCTTCTACTGCTTTAGATTTTATTTTTTGTTCTCCTATCCATTCATCGTAAGATTCTACCAATTCTAGCAATTTACTGATAACTTCCTTTTGAGAACCATTTGCTAAAAATTTCATCTCCACCACTTTGGTATTTACCTTTAACTGTGGTTTCATCTGTTTAAGTTCAAAGGAAGGAATGAAACTAGATTTTACTTTATAACATCCATATTCATTGGTTTCATAAGCTACTGCACAGCCATGACCTATGGCATAATTCTTATTGTTTCCATATAACATATCCAAATTTTGCTGTTCTTCACTTTCTTCTACTTGTACTAGCATCCTTTTAGTTGCAAATATTGGAGATTTCTCATCTACTGCCATAATATCCATGCCTACTTGAAAAAAAGAATTGGAATCATCTTTTACCATGTTTTTTTGACCTATATATGTGTTAACTAAAACTACAGTTATTGTTTTAGACTTATCTTCATAAACATTATGCAAATGTACTTGTAGGGATAATCCCTCATCTACTTCTATTTCTTTAACTATATTAATATCTTCTAATTTAATGGTTCTTTCTTCCTTATGGACTATTCTCTTCCATTTTTGTTTCTTAATAAACTTTTCTTCCCCATCCTTATTTATGATTTCAGTCTCTTCGTTCATATGATATTTACTATACTGTATTTTTACTTTTATTTTATCTACTCCTGCCTTTATTGTAGTAGATATGGCAAAAGAAGAAGGTTTGTATAAATTGCTAAAAGATATGCCATCTTCTATATCCATAGGCATATCTTGCCCTTCTTCAAAATTTGCTACTTCTTTCAAATCCTTAATTTCATCAATATCAAATTCATCTATCTCTATATCTTTCGGAAACAGTATGCCTATTGAATAATATAGAGATGGACTTTCATCTATAATTTCATCTTCTTTTACCGGTCCATAAAGATCTTTCCTAATTAAATCTTCAATAAAATTCCTAGCCTCATAATATTCATCAAATTTCATCTTTCAACCTCCTAATATGTAGTTTTATATCTACACTTTCCAAATCCAGTTAAAGTGATACCATTCCAAAGACCCCTTGAAATATATTCATTAGATTCTTCCATTATAGATTCTCTATCTAAAACATAAGTACATATTTCATCAATATAAACATCTGTAATAGTTGGAGGAAAAAATTTTGCTTCCTTGCTGGGTATTCTATAATTTTCCCTAAGTACGCCATAAAATTCAGCCAAAAACTCATTGGACATTTTCCCTATTTTTATATCTTCATGATAAATATCATATCCTACTGCCATCCCATTTTTTTCAACTAATCTTAAAACCACCTCGTCATTTTTAGCTATATTATTTAATATATATTTTTGATTAAATTCTACATCTGATTTTAACCCTAAAAATGTATCTGATACAAAACTTAATGTATCTATATCTTTTTCCCTACCTACTTCTATTGATACAAGCGTGTGTTTTTTCTTATTAAAATTCCAATAAGTTTCATACCATCGACCCCTGCCATTATTGTCATTTGACTTTTTAATACGATTTCTTTCTCCCAAACTAATTGTATACATTTCTTCCCTTGGTCTAGTCAATGCTACATAATATATCTTATTTTCATCTTCTATATTTTCTGAATCTTCTTCCACAAATATGTTATCATTCAACAGTATTACTCTTTCGAATTCTCGACCTTTTGCTCTGTGAATGGTAGAAACCTCCACTTTACTTTCCCGATTTATGCAAAGGTTTTCATACATGTGCTTTTTATATGATAATTTAAACGACAACTCTTCTACATCCAATTTTGAAGATTTTCCTTCTTCTATCTCCTTTAAAATATCCCATCTATGTTGAACTTCATTTTCTTCCAAATTCAATATAAATTTGCACTTCTCATTAAATTTTTGATAAGATATAAGTTTTTCACTGCCACTAAAGCATTCTCCTATCCATCTGTCCAATACTTTAAAATTCGCTGATTTTAACAATTTATGTCCTATCCCCTGATTGCTTAATTGATTTGAAACCTTCAATGCTTGTCCATTGTTTCTACATAGAAAACTAATTTTATCATGTTTAAAATTTTCTATAGTATTACTTATTTTATAAGTCTTACCTAAATGCTTAAATGAATCTAGTCTTTCTAGAATTAATTCTTTTTGCCTTGTTGATGAATCTTCTAATATAGATTCTCTTATCTCTTCAGTTATCATTGCTAAATTTTGTTCTTGTCTAAAATTATGTTTTAACTCATAACATTTCAAATCTTCTAAATAACTTGTAAGTATCCAATTATAAAAAGCATTAGTATCCATTTCATTGAGTTTATCTTTTACTTGATAATTGTAAATTGATTGACAAGTATCTCCAAATAGAGTAAAACCACAATTAGATGTTTCTAATATGGTTTTAACTAGACGAGCCCTCACTCCTACTAAATCTTGTATTTCATCTATTATAATATGTTTATAATTCATAAGAACATCTGGATTTTTCTTCATCAATTCTATAGCTATTTCTATCCTCTCATCATATTCTTTTCCTTTCAAATCCATTTCTGGTTCTAAGAATTTAATCAAATAAGTAGCAAAAGAATCAAATGTTCTTACATCTAACATATTTAATCTATATAAATTTCTATCCTGGAATACATTTTTAGACAATCTATCGTTGATTTCTCCTATGGCTGTTCTAGAAAAGCAAAGTACCATAAGTTCTTGTGGCTCTACAGATTGTTCTTCTACTGTTATATACTTGATTCTATTTATCAAAGTATGAGTTTTACCTGTCCCTGGTCCTGCATTTACAAATATTCTATCTTCTACTGAAGATGTAACTATTCTTTCCTGTTCTACTTCCTCTCCTCTTACTAGGGGAATCATATCTTTTGTTTCTATTGAAATTGCCTTTTTCTGTATGATTTCTTCAATTTCTACATCATCTTTTCTTGGCAAAGGCCCTATATGTGCTTCCTGTATTGTAGCCGAAATTTCCGCTTTTACTTCTTCATCTTTAATTCTTCTTATTGTTGCCAAATTAATTATATCTTCTTCTTTTTCTTCTTCTATGGGCAAATCCTCCCTTATATCTTCTATATCTTTTTTTGATAATTCAGGTCTACACGTATAAAAAATTTTGCAATCTATATTTTCACATCTGCATTCCCAATGCAATTCTCCATTTTTATCTTCCACCAATCCATAAGGAATTTCATCCTTGTTATAGCTACAACTAGCACCCTTCTCCATTATTTCTCTTTGATTTGGAGTCAAATCACTATATTCATTTAATGAGCCATAATAGATAAGAGATTTAATAGCCTCTTTATCAAGTACATGCTTATGAAAGTTTTTATCCTTATCTAGTTCTCTTGTTCTAACATATATATTGCTCTTTAAAGTTAAATTTGATCTTTTCATTTTACATCACCACTTATTTTGGGTAGTTTATAATAAAACTTTATATTCGGATACTCATATTCTTCTATATACTTATCTCCTAAATGATTACTTTTTATCTTAGATTTAAAAATTAAATCTTCATCTATATACGATTTCATTTTAATATTTTCATTTGAAAAACCTTTGGCTTTTATAGCTAATGTATCCAATACCTTCTTCCCTTTAGTAGATGGGTCTATCTTGTTATCAGAAAAAAGGAATACTGCACTATTTGAATCGTCTACTAATGCAAATTGATGTTCTATTGAATCTTGAGTTGGTACTATACTATCTTTTTTTACTATTGGGAAAAAACTATTATCGCTTAACAACACCCCCAAGTCCTGATTAATTCTAAATTGCCCTGGATCCATATTTAATAAAGCAGCCCCTTCGGCTACATTCCATTCTGGTTCATCGGGTAAAATTATATCTAAATCTTCGCCCCACAATTGTCTTATTCTTTCATGAAGCGGTCTTAAGTTGCTGCTACCGCCAACCATTATTAATCCCGTTATTTCCTTCATATTCATTCCTGCCATATTTACAGTTTCCTTTAATGTTTCTATAGCCTTTTCCACAAAAGGACTTATCAATTCAGAAAAAGTATCTATATCTAATGGAATATTAAAAGCCCCCAAATCTCCATATTTCATCAAGCTAATATTTCTTACATCTTCATAAGTAAATGTCTTTTTAATATCTTCGCATAAAGTAATCAGCCTATCTTGATCTTTCTTATCCATTTCCTCAAAGGCAATATTTAAATTTTTCTTTTGAGACACTTTTGAATGAACCCATTTAGCTAGCAATATATCAATATCGTCTCCGCCCAACTTTATTCCATTAATTGCCCTTTCATATAAATTACCACTATGAAGCTCCACTATGGATATGTCTAAAGTTCCTCCACCCCAATCAAATACTGCTAATTTAGAATGTCCTTTCACTTCATCATAATTTTTAAATATAGCAGCTGTAGCCTCATTTATAAAACCGTTTATTTCAATACCTGCACTTTCAATACCCTTTCTTATGCTCTTGCGTTTAGATGATGGAAGTCCTATAGGTATAGACACTACTGCTTTTTTTATCTGTTTATTATAATATCTTTCTATTTTTTGACTAATCGATGTAAATATTTGAGCTATTACAAGCTCCGGAGTCCATATTTCACCCCCTATATCCCATCTTTTATCTGTTCCTATGTAGGTTTTTACAGAACTTATAATTTCACAGCTTTCCGATAACTCTCTTCTCTTTATTTTAACTTCTTCTCCAAAATAAACTTCTTTTGAAATTCTATCTATTGCTAACAATGTAGGAAATGGCCTTTCTCCATCTTCACCAAGCTTGTTTATATTGAAATATCCTCCAGATTTGCTTATACCTACTACCGAACTATTTGTTGTACCAAAATCTATCCCAAAACGCTCCTGGCTATATAGCATTTTTATTCCTCCTTAAAACTCTACTCCCTGTTTTGATAATTCTTCAAATATTTCTTTAACCTTCATTTTCATTATTTCTCCCATATCTTCATCTACTTTTTCATCCTTTATGTCCTCAAATTCCTTATAATAAATTCTTAAGTTTGAACCTAATGTTTTTTTAAATCCGTCTACTGTAGATTTTTTCATAATCTCGCTATTTGCAAATACATCCTCTACCTGTTGCTGATATTTTTCTTCTTTTTCTTTTAACTCTTTTATCATCTCTTTTAATTTATTATTCTCTATGCTTAATTCTTCCTTCTTTTCTATTTCGATTTTATTTGTTTTGATTAAGTTATCTAATTGATTTTGTAATTTATTATTTTCTAATTTTATCTTTTCATATTCAGTTCTATAAAAAGATAAATTTGCTGTTACTTTTTCTAACTCTTTATCCTTAATTAAAAATCCTTTTTCCATTTCTTTTATACTATCTATCATTTGATTAAATATATCTTTATCTTGGAAAATTTCCTTAACAATATCAATTTCTTCTTTAGGTTTATCAGATTCTTTAGGTTCTATATCTTTTCCATAAACTGCAACCATATCATTATCTTCAAATAAAATCTTCTTTAAATCTTCTGGCCAACTTTCAATATAACTATTTATATTCTCCATCTCTTTAGCATTTAGGTTGAATCTAGTTTTAAAAGATTTAAACCATTTTAATATTTCTAATTGATATTTCGAATCTATTTCCATTTTAAGATCCAATTTAGGAAATACTGTATTTCTAAAAATTTCATCTATATAAACTAAATACTCTTCTATGAAAATGTACTTTGACATCTCTATATTATAAAATTTAGGATTTACAGCTATAACAAAATCTTGATAAGTATAATTTATTATTTGAGAATTAACCCCTGATTTGCTGGATTTTATTGCTACCTTGCAAGTTTGTCCTAATACTTTCAAACTTTGCTCTATACCTAAATCCTGATTGAATATTTCCCTAGAAAGGATAAGACCTCTTTTTAAGGCCGTATTGCTGTTGTTCTTTTTAAATTCAGGTTGTTCCAAAAATCTTTGTATTTTTCTATCCTTTTCATCTTTTTTTAAACTTTTTAGATGACGCATAAAAGATTCCATTCCATATTCCGGGCCAATTTTAAACAAATATTCATAAATTAATTCATTATCTTCATTTAACATTTTAGTTGAAATGTCAATGAATTTTTTCCCATCAGTTTTACTTAATCTACTGTTTTTTTTCTGCTTTTCATATAATAGTTCTAATTCCTGTTTCATAAAATATTCCTCCCTTTTATATATTGAAATCTTTCAATATTTCTCCCTTTTCAGGAGATATAGGTATATATTTATATAGTTTTTTCAACTGTTCTTCGTAAACATTGTCCTTATTTCCCTTTTTAATTTCTATTTTATTTAATAACAACAATTCTATCCAACTATTGTTATCCGTTTTCTTGTCATGAATTATATAATTTAAATTTCTTATCATTTTTTTATCTTCCTCTAAAAATGGGATGAAATTTAATTTCTTTTCCTCAATTAAATGTGACAAAATAACCTCCTTATCATAAATTATAGAATGATAATTTTTGTATGTATTTATTATGTCTGTAAAATTTCCTTCTACATATTTATCTAGTTCATCCGCTATTATATTGATTCTAAAATTCTTTAAATATAATAAACAAATCAATATTTGCTTGAGCTCTTCTACTATCTCATTTGAACCCTCTACATTCTGCAAAATAACAATAGAATTTTCATTATTGTTTCTATAAAGTCTCCACGCTCTTGTGAGAATTCTCCCTTCAGGTAATGAGGCTATATAGCTATTATAAAATAGACTTTTTTCATCCAATACTTCTTCTTTCCATTCTTCATAAAATTCATCTTTAGACAAACGTTTTCCTCTACCTGTCCTGTCATGACCTCCAAGTTCAAACATCTGATTTCCCCCTATCCAAATCCTCTTTTCTATAGGCAATAAAAAAACATATTTGAAAAATATCTATGCCTATATTTTTAAATATCTACAATATACTTCGACATGAGTGTGGAAAATCCTTGTCATTTTATGAAACATTTATGAAAAAATAGCCCTACATAAGTAGAGCTTTGTACATTCATCAATTTATATTTTTTGCTATATTTTCATTTCTCCAGTAAATGCTTCACCTTTAGTATTGTAAGTTAAGTTGAATACCATATCTGATAACCACCTTTTAAATGATGGATTATCTTTAAATTGCTTATAAAGTTCCATGTTATCTGCCATCATATTCATTACAGCTTTATCTAATGCTCTTTCGCTTTCAATTCTTGCATTCTGTTTATCCGAGTTTTTCATGGCATTTTGATAAGCTACATCTTTAGAAACTGCTGCTGGAATACTTGCAATATGTTTCTTGACTTGGTCTTCATCTTTCCAGTCAATATTACCCCACATATCATGAAAGCTATCTAAAATATTACTAAGTAAATCCATTTCAGGCTCACTCATACCTCCACTACCGCCTGTTGGAATAGGGTCTAGAGAATACTCCGCTTGCTCTTCCAGTATTATTGTCATAGTTTGTTTAACTTCCGCCCTATAACTATCTAAATCAATGGCTTCTAAAATGCCTTTTGACAAATCTTCCTCCTTTGGAGAAGGTAATTTGGGAATTAGCAAGTTTAAAAATAGAGCTAATTTTTCCCATTCAGGATTTCCATAAGGTAAAATTGCACCTAAAAATCCATAAGTTCTAACGAATGCTTTTGCACTACCTTTAAAACTTACTTGCTCATCTTCTTCTAGACTTTCATATATACTAACACATGTATCTAAAATAGGGTCTAATCTATCTCTATCGGCACCATTAAGATATAAATCTACTAGTGTATCAACATGATAGTCTGTATACACTTGATGCTGTTCCATTTCAGAAACAAGATCATATAATTTGTTAGGATCTGTTTCATCAGAAAGAATGGTTGTTGTATAATAAGTTTCAAAAGCCTTCTTAATAGTATCAGTATCATTTGCAAAATCTAATACGAAGGTATCTACTTTTCCTGGATATGCTCTGTTTAGCCTTGATAATGTTTGTACTGCTTTAATGTCCGTCAATACTTTATCCACATACATAGTATGTAATAGTGGCTCATCAAATCCTGTTTGAAATTTATTTGCTACTATCAAAAACCTATATGGATCCTTTTTAAATTCCGATTCTATTTTATTGCTAGGAAATCCGTTAATTGTTGTTTCATTTAATACTTTTCCTTTATATTCCTTGTCTCCTGAAAATGCAACTATTGCTTTATATTGACTCTTTCTCCTTTTAAGACACTTTGTTATAGCATAATAATATTCTATAGCTCTTTCAATACTACTTGTAACTACCATAGCGCGAGCCTTCCCACCAATTTTACCTTTTGCTATTATCTGTTCATGAAAATGTGTCACCATAATATCTGCCTTTTGTTCTATTGCATAGGAATTTGACTCTACATAGTTTCTTAGTTTCTTTTGTGATTTTTTCTTATCAAACATAGGGTCATCTTCTATTATTTTCGCAATTTTATAATAACTCTTGATAGGTGTATAATATTTTAGTACATCTAAAATAAATCCTTCTTCTATAGCTTGCTTCATGGTATATATGTGGAATGGTTTGTATTGTACTTCATTTCCATTTGGCACTGGTACACCAAACATCTCAAGAGTTTTATTTTTAGGAGTAGCTGTAAATGCAAAATAGCTTGCATTTTTAAGCATCTTTCTTCCTTCCATAAGTTTAATGATTTTATCTTCTACTGTTTCCTCTTCATCACTAGTATACTCTCCAGATAAAGCCATATTCATCTTTGCCGACATACTTCCACTTTGACTTGAATGAGCTTCATCAATAATAATTGCAAATTTGTTTCCCTTATGTTCTGTTCCTATTTCATCTAATATATAGGGGAACTTATGAACAGTTGTTATGATGATTTTTTTACCTTGAGTAATAAGTTTTTTTAAGTCACCTGAGCTTTCAGCATGACCTACTGTGTTTTTTACCTGCATAAATTGTTTTATGGTATTTTTAATTTGTTTATCAAGATTTATTCTATCTGTAACCACAATTATAGAATCAAATATAGGCTTCCCATCCTTCTCAAGTCCTACAAGTTGATGAGCTGTCCATGCAATTGAATTGGACTTGCCACTTCCTGCACTATGCTGAATTAAATACTTCTGACCTGCTCCTTTTTCTTTTACATCAGCTAATAAAGCTTTAACCGCTGAAAGCTGATGACATCTAGGAAATACCTGTTTATACTTCTTTTTCCTTGTGGTTTCGTCTTCTTCAACAACTACCTGTGCATAATTTTCTATAATATTGGCAAGTTCCTCTTTTGCAAAAATCTCTTTCCATAAATAATCTGTCTTGATACCATTAGGGTTAGGGGGATTACCCGCTCCCCCATTATATCCCTTATTAAAAGGCAGAAACCACGACTGCTTCCTATCTAATTTTGTGCAAAACTTTACTTCATTGTCATCTACTGCAAAATGGACCATACAACGCTTAAATTGAAATAATAACTCCCTTGGGTCTCTATCTAGTTTATATTGCTGAACTGCATCATCAACATTTTGTTTGGTAAGTCTATTTTTAAGCTCACAAGTAATTATTGGTAATCCATTTATAAAGATAGCAAAGTCAAGAGCCAACTGGGTATTGTCCTTAGAATACATAAGCTGTCTTGTAACACTAAAAATATTCTTGTCAAACATTTCTTTTGCTTTAATATTCTTCTCAGAAGGTGTCATGTAGAACATAATAAGATTTGCAGGATAAAAACTAATACCTTTCCTTAAAACATCAATGATTCCACGTTTAGTTATTTCACCTTGAAGTCTGTTTAAAAACTGCCCTTTCTTGTGGTCACTATTCAATATTCCTATTCTCTCTACTTCTTCTGGCTGAGTTTCCTTTAAAAATCTAATAAGGCGAGTCTCATCCACCGCATAATCTTTATTGTAATCCTCATTTGTTCCTAGTTCATACCCATTGTTATTCACTAAATAATCCACAATTAAAGTTTCTAATCCTGACTCTTTAGTATTAGTTGGCATACACTATTCCTCCCCCATTTTTATTTCTTCCTCAATATCTCCTTCCTCTAAATCCTCAAAGTCTTCTTCTATCCCCTCAATTGTATCTTCAACTTCTATGTGACGTACATCAACCTTGCCTGTAACAACATCAGAAATAAGAGTTGTACGGTATTCGGCTATAAGGTCAATTTCTTTTTGTATTTTTTGAATTGTAATGTCTATATCGCAAGACTTAGCTTTAATATAACTAGCGATTTCCAGCTGTTGTTCTTTTGGCGGTATAATTATATTAGTGTCATGAATATGTTGATAGCTAAGACCAAACCTTGTCACTCCTTTTGCTTTAACTTTGTATTGATTAGCTACATAATCAGATAAAAATGCATTATATATGAACTCACTAATTAAATTTGGAGAGTTTACCCTTATAATAGCTAAATGATAGCCGCACAATACATTTATCAACTCTTCATCTACATATGCTGGTACTCCAATATCATCCCATGACTCAGAATCTTTAGTAATAATAATATCTCCATGTAAAAGAGTATAGTTTTGTATCTCATTATCAGTCGCAGTTGCTACCATAAAATCTAAATCATTTGTAATATAGTTATTCTTATATACATCTACATAATTACATAGTCTTACATTTTTTTGATTTTCATAACTTTTTTTATCAAGACCACTTAAAACGATTTTTGATATTTGTGATAATCTCCTAACTTCCCACCCCTCAGGAATATCCCCAAGCCATTCAATACCCGAAGTTTTCATTTTAACATTAGGTTCTAATCCTTTTGTAACAGCTTCATTGATGATTGCTTGTTTTAATTCTTTTAAAAGTTCAATCTGTTTTTTTCTAGTTTTAATGAACTTATTTATTTTTGAAAGTTTGCTGTCTAGGTATCTAACAATTTGGTCCTGTTCTTCTTTTGGTGGTAATGGAAGTTCTAAATTTTTTAATAATTCTATAGGAATACGCATTCTATGTGCTAGTATCCCTTTCCCATATTTTGTTAATTCCCTTTGCAAGGATGTCATTCTAAAAACATTTTCATAATACCTTACGTTAAAATCCTCATAATTTCTATTTTTTAAAACATAATATACAGGACTTAATGCTCCATTATATTTTGAACGCCCTACAGAACCTATAATTACATTCATAGAATTCATTACAATATCATCTTTATATACTAAATTATAACGTTCTATATCTTCTGAATGCTTATTACCAACGTTCCCTTTTTCACTATAAGGAACCACTCCTTTATTTCTCATAACTGACAATATATTTCTTTCTTTTTTATCAATATTTTTTTCTTTCCTTTCTTCAAAAACAAAACGTAATTTTGTAATTTCCCAATGTGCAGGATACTTCCCAATATAATTTGCTTCACTTTCAAAGTAGTCTTCATAAGGTTTTAATCTACTATCCATATCCTTAACCCCCTATGATTTCATCTAACAATCCATCAGTTTCTGCTTCCAATACTTTAATATCTGCTACAATTTCCTCTATACTACGAAGTTTAACTGGTTTATAGAAATATTTTGTAAAACTAATTTCATAACCTATCTGTGTTTTACTGCTATCTATCCAAGCGTCAGGAGCATAAGGTAATACTTCATTTTCAAAGAATTTCTCAATTCCCCCGTCATAATTTAGTGAAATTTGTTCTGTATCTCTTAAATCTGTATCTGTTTCAAACTCTACTATATCATTTTCCAACTTAAACTTGCCATTTATCGTATCTTCCTTTTCTTTCTTTAATACTTTTCCAATTACCTTTTCAGCCTTTTCATCTATAATTGCAAAGAAATTCCTAATAAGCCTTATCCTCTTAATTAGTAACTTTTCTCCCTTTTTCTTTGCAATATCCTTTAAAAGTTCTTCAAACTCATTATAATTATAAAAAACATCTTTATCTGATTCGTTGTATAAGTTATATACTAAGCTATAAGCTGTTGAGTCTTTTGCTTCTTCTGCTACTTTTTTAAATACTTCTAATTTTTCATTGTTTATTTCTACCTTTAATCTTAATGGTCTTTCAACTGTTATTTTCCAATATCCAAATTCCTCATTATTAAATATTTTACTATACTCATTTTCTTCAAATCCTAGATAAATATCCACTATCTGTTCTCTGATTTCTTTTGTTAATTCACAATTTTTATTCCCTAAATTCTTTCTAAGGGGTGATTTTAAATTTGTCGCATCTATAAGTTGAACTTTCCCTTTTCTTCTTTTTTCTTTTCTATTAGTAACTACCCAAATATAAGTTGCGATGCCTGTATTATAGAACATATTGTCAGGCAATGCTATGATAGCTTCAAGATAATCACTCTCGATTATATATCTTCTTAAATTACTTTCTCCTTGTCCAGCATCTCCTGTAAATAATGATGAACCTTATGTACTTCTGCTATTCTACTGCCTAAATCTGTACTATGCTTCATTTTAGCTATATTGTTAGCCAAAAACAAAAGTTGCCCATCGCTTATTCTTGGAATCATTTTGAATTCGGGGTCACCCTTAAAATTAACAACAAATCTAGGGTCTGTAATATCATCCTTGCCACCTAATCTGTCAGCATCTGTCTTCCACGATTTACCGTAAGGCGGATTTGACAACATAAAGTCAAATTCTACTGTTGCATTTGCATCATTTGATAATGTAGAACCATAATAAATATTATTGGCTTGCTTACCGTCACCTTTTAGCAACATATCTGCTTTTGCTATGGCATAAGTTTCAGGATTTATTTCTTGCCCATAAAGATGTATAGATACCTGTTTATTGTTTTCTTTTGCAAGTTTAGAAAGTTTTCCCTCTGCTATAGTAAGCATGCCTCCCGTGCCACAGGCTCCATCATAACAAAGATAGGTCCCATCTTTAATTTCATCTTTTACGGGCATAAAAACTACATCTGACATGAGCTCTATAACATCTCTTGGCGTAAAGTGTTCTCCAGCCTCTTCATTATTCTCTTCATTAAATTTTCGAATCAATTCTTCAAATATTACCCCCATAGTATGATTATCAAGTCCAGGCAATCTTACTTGCCCTTGGTCATCTAATACAGGATTGGGACTTAAATTAATAGATGGGTCTACAAATTTTTCTATTACTGCTCCAAGTATATCCGCCTCAATCATTGTATCTATTTGATTCCTAAACTTGAACTTCTTAAGGATTTCTTGTACATTAGGTGAAAACCCATCTAAATAAGCTATAAAATCAGACTTAAGCTGTTGATTTTTTGATCTTGATTTCAAATCTTTCAATACAAATGGAGAGCTATTATAAAAAGATTGTCCTGCTGCATTACATAACGCATCTGTTTGATTTAAAATTCCTGCTTCATCTAATGTTTTTTTCATTTGAAGTACTTGTTCCTTAGTTCCTTCTAACACCGCATCAAGTCTTCTAATGACCGTCATTGGTAAAATAACATCTCTATATTTTCCTCTCACATATACATCCCTTAGACAATCATCTGCAATACCCCATATAAAACTTACTATTTGATTATAAGTTCCATCGTCCATATATTTTTGCCCTCCTTGCTTCCTCTATAATTGCATACTATATTGCTATTTTAATTATAGTGAAAAAAGGAAATATAAGCAATCTTTTTCCCATATTTTGTATCTAATAAAACTAAAGCTTTTTTTGGGTTATAAAAAAATAAGCCCTACATAATGAAAAATTGCAGTTATATATGCAATAAATAAAATTTGAATATATAACTGCAAAAGCTCCAAACAAAAAATAATTTAAGCCTCCACTTTTAATAGGTAGAAGCTTATTTGACACTTGCTTTTAAATCAATATTTTATCTTATTTTCAATAACTGTCTTTGAATCAATCTTATTATTTATAACATTCTTAATTGGCGTATATAAATCAACAGACTGTTCAGGTGTAGAGATACTCACAATCATAGAATATCTAATTTTTGAATTTGCTTTGCCCAAATGAGGACGCAATTTCCACCACCCACCTTCAGGGTATACTGCCAAATATCTTTCTTCAGCTAAATTTGCACCAGTATCTATCCAAAAATCAGAATGAATAGAACCTACATTTCTATTTTCCGAACCAAAGAACCATCTGTCACTGTCATTTTTAGATAGACTTTCTTTATCGAAATCTTCTTCACGAACTTCCTTGTTTATTCTCTCAAGAAACTTTTCTTTAGATTCATTTATGTTATTGATATCAAAATTTAATCTGCATCCTGGATATCTATACTTGTCATCCCAACCTTTTTCTCCAGGTGCAGGATCAATAAAATAAGATAAAGTTACTTTTAATATAACTTCTGTTTCACCTAAGCCCAGCAAAACTTCTTTAGGCCACGGAAGTTCATAAAGCGACATTTCCTTGATAACCACACTTTTCCCTTTTTCTTTTATAAAAGGTTGCAATTTCCCTTCAATAACCAAGTTTACTGAATTGCTAGCACTATATAGAGCCCTTTCTAAATCTGGAACACCATATCCAACAATTCGTAGTAAATCTCTCTTCCTTCTTTTGTCTTTTTTGTGATACTTGTCAAACTTTTCATCTCCATAAGCCTGTCTTATCATAGCGTCAGTCCATTCTGCTGAATGAACCAGCAATGCCCTAATAGTTTCAGGCCACGCATCGGGATATTTTTCCATTATTTTTGCAGCCATATTAGCTGCTTGTGCAGAAGCAGGGCTTGTCATAGCCATTGTGGTAAAAAAATCACCTTTCTGAAAGTCATTGCTAGTTGTTAACAAACTAAGCTTGTCTACAACACAGTATTTCATAGCATCATTTTCATTGTATCCAAGATTTCCACCTTCTAAAACAATATCAGGTTTAATTGGCCATTTGTTCTCCCAAGTTAATGATGAAGAATTAAAAGGAGAATAAGAACCTGGCTCAACTAATGGACTATATCCACCATCTTGAGTACTCCCATCATCAAAGCTAGACTTATTGGTATAAGCTCCAACTGTTAATACATTCCATGATTGTGCTGGATTCTCCACAGAATGATTCACCACAGCAGTTTTATAATCTCCTGATATTTCAATTTCATCAATATAAGTATTTCCTGCCGAAACTATAATTAGCCTTGGATCAGAGTCTTCTGACTCATAATTTCCCAGTGCTAAATTATCTAATGCGGCAGACCATGATGTTGGATTTCCATCGCCTCTAAATTTATCTTTATCCCTCTTGTCAGCATTTATATCCGTTTCAGCCGTAACTGCCATAACTACAACCCTGTTATTCTTAGGATTTGTTATCTCTGCCTTGTTAATAGCCTGAGAAGTTATATCTCCATATAACTCAAGCTGATTTTTTATTTTATCGTCCACGATTCGAACCGATTCTAGCTTATGATTAATTTTAATATGTTCATTACTTTCCAATAAATTTTCTAAATCAAAATACGTTGCTATACCAGCCATTCCCGTTCCATGACCTGTTTGACTTATATCCTGAACGATACCATCAGCAAAAGTAGTATGCATATCATCATCTTTTAAAACTGGAGCAATTAATGGGTGACCATTACTAACCCCTTTGTCTAAAATACATATTGATGTATTTGCATCCTCATTAAAAGTTACACGATTTAATAATTCCTGAACCCATTCTCCTTGTTCTTCTCTACTATTGTTTTCAATAAAAAAGTTTGCAGGTGTAGAAAGTTTTCGAAATTCTGCAATATGTCCGCTATTCCATAAAATGTCTTTCAATAGTTTCTTATTAGCTCTAATTGCAACAACAGCTCTTTCAGGAAATATAATATAATCTTTAGAATATTCAATTTCAAGTTTATCACATAAATCGAAAAACTCATTTAATATATCCATATGATTTTCTTTTTTATATACCGATAACCATACTTCGCAACCTTCCAAACTTTCTTCAGGAATAGGTCGTTTGTCAGTCCATAAAGCATCAACCATAGCTAAAACAATTTCTTCAATTGAATCAATAACTTCTTTATTTTTATCTTTTTCCCGATACTCTTTTATTTTTTTTATAAAAAAATCCTTTTGATTGTTAGGAATAAAAACAGTGGCAAACTTAGTTTCATCAACCTCTCTAACATTGCACATCCTTACATTTTTACCGATATGTTCTAAACTTTTTGTGATTAAATCATATTCAGATTTACCTCTAAATTCAAGATATATACCATTTCTATCTGAAACAGATATTATATTTGTTTCTTCTAATTTATCCTGAGTTGCTGCTTCATCCAACATTTTTTCTAAACAATAAGCATGCTGTTGTCTATTTTGACGTTTTGGTATTCTTGCTTTACCTCCACCTCCACCAGAAGGAGTAAAAGGAAAAGATTCTAATGAATCAGAAATAACTATATTATCTAATCTATTCATTAATTAACCCTCCTATATTGCAACAATCGCTTCCTATCGTTTAGAAATTGTATGAGCATCATTTCATTCACTTTTTCACCAGTAAGTAATGCCTCTTTTAGAGAATCATCACAAGCCGTTACAATATCGGCATGATTTAATCCTCTAGCTTCTTCTATAACTTTGTCGGATAAAACATCTGAAGTTGCTTTTTCATTTAAATTTATTCTTATCAACTGAATAATTTGTTCCTCATCAGGTAATCTATATTCAAAAACATCATCAAACCTTCGAAACAGAGCTTTGTCTAGCATATTCGGATTATTAGTAGCAGCTATAATAATACTTGCTGAATCATCTTCTTCAATATATTGAAGAAATGAATTTAGTATACGCCGCATTTCTCCTACATCATTGTCATAAGTTCTATCTGATCCTATAGCATCAAATTCATCAAATAGATATACTCCTGGGTATTCCTTTATTTGTTCAAATACTTTCTTAAGTTTTGCACTAGTTTCTCCCATATACTTAGAAATTAAGTGTTCCAACTGAATATTATATAAAGGTAATTTAAGTTCATTTGCTATGACAGAAGCCGTCATAGTCTTGCCTGTTCCAGGTTCTCCTTCAAGTAACAACTTAGATCTGTTTTTCAGTCCGTTTTTAAGTAAAAGATTCCTTTTCCTATATTCATCAAGTACTCTTTCTATCCTTATTTTTAATTCATCACTTAATACCATACGTTCTAAATTTGCATTTGTATATCTCAATTCTATAGCTTCATCATTTTTGTTAAATTTTAAAACATTTGACTGCTTTGCGGGAGAGTTTTCTACCAATGCTTTAATCTCCCTAGCACTTTTGGTGCGTCCAATTTTTGCTTCATGGGCAGCTATTTGCAATGAAATAACTTTGAATTTTTCATTATCGTTGTCAAAATGTGCTTTCATCAAAGATTTAATTTGCTCTATAGTAGCCATTAACTCTCCCTCCCTCTATAAATTAAATTAGTTGTCCTTATTTAAAAAGACACGTGATTTCCACGTGCCCTACAAGAAAGCATAGGATTTGCGTGTAATCCTGTGCAATTATTCAATTGTGCCTATATAACAATTATAGCATTAATTATCAATCAAAGTCAATATAATCAGAACAAATATTCGCAACGAAGTTTCGTTTTATATTTCTTTGATTTTTGGGAAAATAAAGACTATCCCCTGAAAAAATATAATAAACAATTAAAAATTAATTTTCAGCTCTCCTTGCCAATCAGTTCTATGAATTTCAAATCCATTACGATTTAGATCCATAATTGTCTTCCTCCTTGGGTGTCCATACCTTATAGAATTGTATCCTACTGGTATTATAGCCTTGGCACCAGCTTTAGCGGTAAAGGGATTTGAACCATCCATTTCGGCTCCATGGTGAGGCACAACTAAATAATCTACCTCGAAAAATGGCAATTGAGTCAAATCTAGATATTTATAATCTAAATCTCCCAAAGAAACAACTTTTTTAGAACCTTTAATGAATAAAACAAGACCCGAATTATTTTTGTTAGCTCCATTTCCCTTGAAAATACTCAACCAATTATTAGAGTATATTTGTCCTGACATATTGTTTTCAACCAAAAATATTTTTTTATGTGAGCATATATAAATTAAATAACATAGCCTTTTTAAATTGACAGTGTTGACATGCGATGGAGCAACCCATGGTATACTTAAGATTTCCTTTGTTTTTGAAAGAGTAATTGCAAAATAATGATCAATATCCCAATGTGATAAAAATACCCCATTGTATTCTTGAAATTTAAAATTACTGCGAACATGACTTTTATCTTTTTTATAAGAACGTGTATATCCTACATCAAAAAACATTCTTTCTCCTGTATCCAATTCAAAATAAGAATTATGTCCTTCTCCAATATGATTTATCTTCAAACTCTTTATTTCCTTTTGAGAAAACCTAAAATTTTCTTCTACCGCATCCTGAAATTTCAATTTATCATCAATATAAATATCATGTGGTAATTCTCTTTCTTCATAATTCGATATTTGATCTGTAATTTCTATTACATATTTTTTTACGCTCATAGGACTGGCACAAAAATAAATTTTCCCTATCGTCAATTCTAGATTATCATTATGAGTATTATCTTCTTTATATGCGCTTATCTTAAAAAGATAATATTCTTTATCTAATCGTTTCTTTAATTTTTCGATGACATTTTTATTATATGTATCTATTACCATAAAATAAAAAAACATGTTGAAGTCATCTTTATTTCCTTCAAATAACTGATTGTCATAATAAATCATTTCATCATTTATAATATCTACAAAAAAACTATACCCTTCATCATAAACTTCATAGTCACTAACCTTGCCATAAATAAAGCCTTCCTCTGGAAACGGATTTAATTTTTTACCTATTTCACCTATCACAATTCTTACCCCCTCTTCAGCTATGTTTCCAATCTCGTCAACTATTCCTTTATTTTTTATAACCCCATTTAAATAAGAACCCTTTGCTCCCAATAAAAACCTACTTCATTCTTGTAACTTTTCGAGGAATACGTTTGCCTTTGTATTATTTCTAAATATCTACAATATATAAATTCGACATAGACTTGGAAAATCCTTGTCGTTTTATGAAATATTTATGAAAAAATAAACTTCATTTAAACACAGATCCTAAAAATTATATCCTCGTTCATTATAAAATAAACTGCAAATTATAAAAATACCCATTCTCATCAAAAGATTCTCCAACATTTATTAATAAAAATATAGCATATTCATATTTTAATTCTTGTTTATATTTTTCTAATTTCTTAACATCGATATTTCTATCCATCTTATTGGTACTTTTTTTAACTTCTATTACAAGCAAATTTTCCTCCTTTTTTCTTTTATGAACTATAATATCTGGATATACCGTCTTTGCAATTGTATCTTTAACATTCATCCTTACTTTCTCTCCATTTTTATAGATTTTCTCTATACTTTCGAAAGTTAGTTTCTTCGGATCACCTAAACCACTTCTATTATACTCACAATCCACATCATACCCATCAAAAAGTTGTTCTATATAAATTGCCAACCTATGACATAATGTCCTTTCATTTATATCTATTTCAAGCAATTCTTTGTCACGTTCAATTAACATATTCAGTGCTTCTTTAATTTTTGACTCAACATTGTCCTTTGGTATCATATACTCACCATTCTCCTTTATATGCTAAAAGAGCCAGAGGAAAAAATCCCCTGACCCTTCATAATGTCTACCTTAATTATCTTAATAATTGAAGCACTGTTTGAGGTGCTTGGTTTGCTTGAGCCAACATAGCTGTTGCTGCTTGTTGTAGTATATTTTGTTTTGTAAATTCCATCATTTCTTTTGCCATGTCTACGTCTCTAATTCTTGATTCTGATGCTTGTAGGTTTTCAGCTGATGTATCTAGGTTCTTGATTGTATGTTCTAATCTGTTTTGCATAGCACCAAGTTTAGATCTTTCTGCTGAAACTGTTTCAATTGCTTTGTTTATAGTAGTAATACTACCTTCTGCATTTGCTCTTGTAGATACATCTGAACCGTTGATAGTAAATTTAAATCCATCTGTTAGTAAGTCCCCTGTCAATCCTAACTTAGCTGCTTCTATAGCACTTCCACCTTCTGGTGTTACTGATACTTTATCTGCTACTGTTCCAACTAACTTACCATCTTTAACAAGATTTGTTCCTTTAATTTCATAGTTTCCTGGTGCTAAAGCTGAAGAAGCTGCTGCATCTATCTTGTTTTTAATATCATATTTAGCACCATTGCCACTAATAGTGATTTGTGCTCCTGCATCTAAAACTTCTTTACTTGTTAAATCAATTACTTCCGCACCACCAGCTGTTATCTTGCTAGTAGCTATTGTAGCAACAGTATTTCCATCAGCGTCAAGTAATGCATTTTTAGCTTCGTTAACTGTATAAACTCCATCTGCTAATACTGCATTATTTGTATTATTAGCTGTATCTCCTTGTGCAGTGGATATTGTACTAACTAATCCTAAACTTGTAGAATCCATTTTTCCTATTTGTAATTCTACATTTTGTCCTTCGTTAGCTCCTATTTGGAATTTACCTTTGAATGATCCATTTAATAAACCTTGAGTATTGAATTCAGTAGTATTTGAAATTCTATCAAGTTCAGATACTAATTGATTCATCTCATCTTGAATTGCTCCTCTATCAATCTCTACATTTGTATCAGTAGCTGATTGAACTGCTAATTCTCTCATTCTTTGAAGAATTGCATGAGATTCATTTAATCCACCTTCTGCTGTTTGAATAAGTGAGATACCATCTTGAGCATTTCTTGATGCTTGAGTAAGTCCTCTGATTTGTCCTCTCATCTTTTCACTGATTGCTAGTCCTGCTGCGTCATCTCCAGCTCTGTTGATTCTAAAGCCTGATGATAGTTTTTCTAAGGATTTAGCTGTTCCTGTGTTGTTGATTCCTAATTGTCTATGAGTGTTCATAGCCATAAGATTGTTGTTAATTCTCATTATAAATTCCTCCTTGAATTTTGTTTTGTTTTGGCATCCTTGCCGGCTGCCCTTTGGGCAGAATTATTTGTAATTGAGAAATAAAATGTTTCATTTTATTTCTCACCATATATATCGACAGTATGATTTTAAAGTTTAGTAAATTTTAGAGTTTTTTTTATTTTTTTATGAGTCCTTTTAATTGGTCTATGTTTATGTTGTTTTTGACTTGGGAGGCTTTTTGGTTTTCTTCTTGGATTTGTAGATATATTTCTTTTCTGTGGATGTCTATGTTTTTTGGGGCATTTATGCCTACCTTTACTTTGTCATCTTCTATTCCTATTATGGTGATTTCTATATCATCCCCAATGATGATGCTTTCGTCTTTTTTTCTTGAAAGTATGAGCATGGCTATTCCCCCCTACTTTCTTCTTTTTCGAATATATGATGCTTGGTTGTGTATCTTTTGTCTTCTAGTATGACTTGTTTCCCTAATTTTTCTTTTCCATTTATGATGATTGGGCCTGAAAGGTTTGTAGTCATATCTTCTAGATTTTCTGGTACTACTACTATGGTGTATACAAATACATCAGTTTCATCTTTTATCTTTAGTTTTTCTATGGCTGACTCAGGAATGGTTATATCATAGTCTGGATATACGAAAAAAGGATTTATGATGACAAAAGCTAGATTTTCATTTTCTACGGATTGGAGCCAATCAAATGGATTTTCTTCATCTGGATTGTTTATGACGACAAATTTTTTGTATTGTTCAAATCCTGGAATTCCTTCAGGGAAAGTGAGAACATTTTCTTCATCTATTTCGATTTCGCCAAAACTTGAGGCGTGTAGTTTCATGTTTTTCACTCCTTCTTTTTATCAATTAGTAAGTTATTAAGAAACCAGCGAATGAATTCGCCTCTACGATTTATTTTTGAGTGTCTACTGTTTTGCCTGTGGTTGGGCTGACTTTGTAGTTTTGGTAGTTTTCTTTGTAGGAGTTTATTTTTCCTGCTTCCCAATCTATATTTAGATGGCCTTCTATTTCTATTTTTGGACGACTCTTGGGGATGGTATCTATTGTCCAGTCTTTGTATTCTAAACCTTTTTCAAAGGCTATTTCTGGTATTGCATCAGGCATATCATTTTCTATCATTGCCATTCTGTTGCCTTCGTAGACTATTTGATCTATTCCTTCTGCTGCTTTCTGGTATGCATATTGTACTGATTCTGCTGAAAAATCTGCAATCCCTTTAAGCCCTGCCTCTGAAAAACATTGTCTCTGATCTATAATCACCCTTGGAAGCTGTCTATCTATGATCATTTTGCTCAATCCTTTCGCAAAAAATTGTAAATTGTGAATTGCGGTACAAATACAATTTAACATTGACTTTTTAAGGTTTTACCTTAAAAAGTCTACTAAGCTTGGTTGGATGATTCTTGCTCCTACTGCTAAGCTGGCTCTGTATACATTTTCTTCTGTTTTTAACTTTATTGAAACTTCAGCTAAATCTATATCTTCATTGTAAGAAATAAGACTTTTGGTGCTCAAAACTTGAGAGTCTAATTTCTTTTGAGTAAGGTTCAGTCTATTTATCTTTGCTCCTACTTCTGCTCTTACCGATAATACCTGATCCATGCAAGTCTTGATTCTGCCTAGGGTCTTGTCTATTTCACCTTTATCCACTTCTCCATTTAGTGCTTTCTCAAATTTGTCAAATACAGAAATTAGATAGCTCTCCTTTGTATTATCAGAGCTATCAGCATTATACCCTGGATTATCGTCATCAGTTCCTACTCCAAATACTCTCATTCCTACAGTATTAACTTTTATATCTTCAGAAACTCCCACGTTGTATTCAACTACTTCGGTATTGGATAAATCAATTTTATACTTCCCATCCTTGCCAAGCAATTCTTTATCTGTCTTGTATCCGCTAAATATATATCTTCCTGCATAGGTTGTGTTTGATATTTGTACTAAATGTTCTTTTAGCTGAGCTACTTCTTCTTTGGTCTTTTTCAAATCATCTTCTGAATAGGTTCCATTGGCCATTTGTACCGCCAATTTATCAGCTCTATCTAAAACTTCTCCTATTTCTATGAGAGCTGATTCTGTTTCAGTCATCCAAGAAGTCGCATCTTTTACATTTCGCTTGTATTGTTCTATTTTTGAAAGATCTGTATAAAATTTTAAGCTCTTGCTGGCTCCTATTGGATCATCTGAAGGCACAGAAAACTTTTTCTGTGTATCCATCTGCTGATTCAATTTTTCCAGTCTCCCTAAATTTTCATTTAAATTAAACAATGTATTTGAAATCAACATATTATTCGTTATTCTCATAGATTTTCTCCCTCCGTTCGAAAAAATTCTACCTGCCCACAAGTCCTAGTCTATTTATAGTTACATCTAGTATTTGATCAAGGGTTGTGATCATTCTGGCTGAGGCGGTGTAACTATGTTGAAATTTGACTAAGTTTGTCATTTCCTCATCTTGATATACTCCTGATTCTGATTGTCTTCTTTTTTCGATGTTTTTTATGATTAATTTTTGAGTACTGTCCATTCTTTGAGCTTGCATACTGTCTACTGCAAGGTTTGAAAGGATGGATTTTATGAAATCATCCGGGGTTCCTTTGGACATACCATCTCCAAAAAAAGCCTTATCTTCTCTTAAATCTATTATTTTAAGTATATTTGTATTGTCTTCTACTCCGTCCTTTGTTCCGGCTGCTGCAATTTTCCCTACATCTTCAAGAATAGCTTGTGATACTGAAATAGTCAAAGCCGGGTTGTTAGCATCAAAAGTAAAGAATTCTTTACCCTGTTCACCTTCCAAATCATACCCCTTCCCATGCTGCTCATTTATTTTCCCTGCAAATCCACCAGCAAAATCATCCAATTTCTTCTGATAGAAAGGTATTCCTCTATAGCTCCCTTTTTCTCCATCACCTTCTACCAATTCAATGAGTCCTTTTAGTTCTCCTGATTGAAGAGTGACTTTGTTGCCATCTGCCCATTTTAGTTCTCTGTTTTCATATGGATATGCAGAATTTTTTGGCTTATATTCCATCTTGTTTATATAGTCATGGTCTATTAATGATATACCACCTACGTTTACTCTGTATTTCCCATCTTTTGATTCATCTACTCTTACATTGACTATTTTTGAAAGTTCATCTACCAATAGTTCTCTTTTATCTCTCAAGTCATTGGCACTTTTTCCATCTAGTTCAAGTACATATATTTGCTTGTTCAAATTTCCTATTTGATCAGCTATATCATTTATCTGTTTTACTTTAGTATCTATTGAAAATATGGTTTCTTTTCTCATGTTTTCAAGTCGCTTTGCTGTTTCGTTTATGTGTTTTGTAAGAGATAGTGCTGATTCTTTGACAGGTTGTCTAAAAGCATAGTCTGAAGGATTTTTTGAAAGTTCATCCAAACTTGAAAAAAAATCATCCATATATTTTCTAAAACTACTATCTGATGGTTCTCCAAGTAGCTTTTCTATTTCAAGTAGTGAAGTTCTTTTAGCTTCCCATTCTCCTTTTGGCGCACTTTCATTCCAATATTTAAAATCTACATAGGAATCTCTCATTCGAACAATATCATATATTTCTGTGCCAGTACCTAAGTATCCTATCCCTGGCAAACTCATAGGATTTGTAGCTCTTTGAAGAGCAACTTGTCTTGAGTATCCATCTGTGTTCATATTGCTTATATTGTGATTTGTCACATACAAGGCTCTTTGACTTGCAAGTAGCCCACTTACCGCTGTATTAAAACCGTACATTTTGCTCAATCCTTTCGCAAAAAATTTTATCTTCCCA